>JABSRY010000251.1 GCA_013214985.1 Hyphomicrobiales bacterium | reverse complement strand
AGGCCGCGTTCATCGAGAGACCCTGCACGTTTGTTCAAGACAGGACCCGCCGGCGGGAGAACGCTGTGCGGGTGCAATGGCGGGCCGGCTTTGGACGGCCTGGTGGCTATGGCGAGGGGTAAAACACCCGATCCCATCCCGAACTCGGCCGTTAAATTCCTTTGCGCCAATGGTACTTTGTCTTAAGGCACGGGAGAGTAGGTCGTTGCCTGCTCTGCAAATAACATTTAGTCTTTATGAAATTAGGTTCTATCCTAACATCAACTATATTATCAATTAAACATACCCCTCTATTATTACTATCATAACATTGGGCGTATTACCCATAACGTATATACCATACGTACCGTCGCGGGGTGGAGCAGCCCGGTAGCTCGTCAGGCTCATAACCTGAAGGTCGCAAGTTCAAATCTTGCCCCCGCAACCAGTTCAGTCTTGCAAGGCTGTGCCTTATCAAAACCCTCATTAGTATACGTGCTCACAATATGCTCAGCCTCACTGAGTTCTGTGATTAATTTCCTTTCTGTTTGAACAGAATGTTTTTGGTTTGAATGATCTTCACGGGCAAAATGCAGGATTCCTGCTAGATCTCCATGTAGATCGATTTGTAATTTGGTTTTAGCTTTATTTGGCGTTAAAACAATCTTACTGATTAGCTTGCGCAATATTAAAGCAGACTCATCACGATGGTCTGGATTGTTTAATGAGCGCATTAAATCAGTAATTTGCTGATGGTAATATTTAGCCATGTTGGGATGGATTAATATTGGTGCCTCTTCTGTTGTATTTAATAAATCTTGTAATTGGGTTCTGCGCGCCTCTAGCGTGTTTATTTTATCTTTGATGAGATTGCTATCAATGCCATTCATAATCGACTCTATGAGCTTGTCTAAGCTTTTAGTGGCACGATCAAATTCTTTTTGGTATTGAATACGAGATGTATTGTGATTGATGCGTAGTTTATTGGTATGCGCAAGATATTCGCGGCAAAAGATCTCACAAAGTTTGGGATCCATTAATTGAGTGCTTAACGCGTTCAAAATCGTGCTTTCTAAAAGATCCTCATGAATGGTCAGCCTGTTTTTACATGTGCCTTTATTACGCGCTGTTGAGCAAGTGTAATGTTTGGCAGAACCTTTGCCAAAGCCACCACCACATTCAGAACATTTAAGCAAAAATGAAAACAGTTTTGGCGCACGTTTTTTTGCCCAATAAGTTGGTTTTTTATCTAATTCTTTTTGACGGGCTTTGACCCCATCCCACATATCTTGATCAATGGTGCGGAGATCAGGTACATCAGTAATGATCCATTCGGATTCTGGGTTTAACCTAGATTCCCGTTTGCCTGTGTCAGGGTTTTTAAGATACCTAAGCCGATTCCATATCTGGCGGCCAATATAAAGTTCATTATTTAAAATACCAGTGCCGCGTCTGCGATTGCCGTTGATTGTGCTTTGTCCCCAACCGTTTCCAGTCGGACCTTCGAAACCTTCTGCATTTAACTCATGCGCTATTTTTTTAGGTGATTTGCCTTTGGCGTAATCAATAAAAATACATTTTACAACGCGAATCTCATCTTCATTGATTTTACGATCGCCTCTAATCGGCTCGCCGTTTGAATCATATTGACGCACAACATCATAACCATAGGTTTTACCACCAGCGCATTTACCTTTTAAGGCGCGCCCTTCTAGCCCGCGATGGGTTTTTTGGGCTAAATCTTTAAGGTATAACGCACTCATGGTGCCTTTTAAGCCAATATGCAGTTCGTTAATCTCTCCTTCGGCCAATGTGATCATTTTAATCTCATTGTGGTTCATACGCTTATAAATATGCGCAATGCCTTCTTGGTCACGGGATATACGGTCTAGTGACTCCGATAAGATAATATCGAATTTACGCTCGCTTGCATCCATCAACAGATCTTGCAAAGAAGGTCGCAACATGGTTGAACCCGTAATCTCTTTATCGGAATAGGTTTTGGTCACTGTCCAGCCCTCAGCCTTCGCTCTCGCATGGCAAATGCGCAACTGATCATCAATCGATTGCTCTTTTTGCAGACTGGAAGAATAACGGGCGTAAATGGCAACTTTAATCATTTTATGAGTCTCCGCTTGGCTGGGGCTTATGTGTATGGGATTTGCATTCACCAGATATTGAATCTTGGCATGTGCAACGCTTAGAATCATACTCCACCTTCTTCGAGTTTAGCAACTTTTTATAATCATGTTCCGCCGCAATCCGAGCCAAATGTTTAACTAGTTCAATCTCCGCATCGGTAATGATGTTTAGTTTTAACGACTTACCGCCAACTGATAAGACACCATCACAAGTGAATTTTTTACCCGACTGGTCATTAAAAACCGTCTTAATATTTTTGCGCGTCTTCTTACCCATGCCGTTTGCCTTCTTTCTTTTTTCTCTGTTACTTGCACCTCCATTAATAGAACAATACAAGAACATTATAGGATAAAAATCCTATTCTCCGAAACGAAAAATATAGATTTATGTAAGCGGAGGTGTTTATCTCGATAACATCAAAATCAACTCCTCTGTTGAAAACCACTATACAAGCTCGACTTGGGGTAAAACCAGTGGCACTCTTGGGGTAATTGAATGCCCTTTTATAGTTTTGCGTTGTGATGACATATGTATGGTGATTTGTGTTTTAAGTTTGCTTTAATGTAGACGAATGCAGATTTGACATCGCAATATGATCACAAAAAAGGCAGCTTTTTCTTACTTAAGGTGATTTATGAACTTTGCGATTAACTGGAATCTAGCGACAGTAAATGATCGCCAGATGCTATATGAAGTTGTTCAAAAACTGCGCTCTACCAATGTTAAATATAGTTGGGATTACGTTTTTAGAGAAGCGCTTGGTGTAAAAACAAAGCTTGGTATTGATACTGAGAAGAATTTTAAAAAGGGCTTATTGTCTAGGACAAAATGCGCTTCCATCTATCGCTGGCTTTGCAAAGATCATATAGAGTCCGCCCGCGAATATGACGTTTTGTTTTTTAAAGGAAAACCACAAGCTTTATCTTGGCTAAATTTATTAAGTGAACACGGCAAATTCAGAAATATTGATGTGCCAGTATTGAATGGACATAGCTTTGCATTAAATACCCGCAAATCTAAAGAGCCAATGTCCAAGCGGGTTATTAAACGATTTGAAGATTTTTGCTTTGAGGTTGATGCGCCGTTAAATGGGCAATTGCTCATATTAGAAGAATATGCGGGGCATTGGAACATTTTGCCGCTTTATGATGATATAACAACTCAGGAATTAGTATCTGGGAAACAATGGGTGCCCAATATCAATGGAAATCCAGATCCCCTCGAAGAAGAAGTTGATATGGGCAAACATCGATATGCATTTTTTATAGCTGGTGATGATGATTTTGCGGACGCAATAAGTTGCTTGCCCAAAGACGGTATGATTGCACCAAATTTGCTAAATGATTTTGCAACAGCAATTGGTGAATTAAAAACCGAATGGCACCTCTTGCGCATCAATGTAATTTTTGAGGATTAAGGCGCATTGATAATTAAAATCCCAGCAATTTCAACAAAGTGCTATTTAAAGGTTTAAGTTCTGCCCATTCTCTTCCAGCAAACGTCATAAACTGCGTGGGGTTTGGGTTCAAATTATTCTTAGCCAAAGCAACATCGTGGTAAATGGCATCATATCCCCCAAGGTCATTCCAAATTGAGGGCATTCCCGCCGCCTCTGCGATCATTTGTGCATCAGAAAACACTAAATCTATGACATTTGCGTAATATCCATCAATTTCTTCTTGAGGTGGTAAATATTCTGGTGGAATGGTTTTGAGGCCTTCGCGACGGGCTTTTTTATGGGCTGGTATTGTATAAAGCTCTGCAAGATGCCCCACCAACATAAAAATACGGGTGGCAGCGCGAGGATGAGTTTTTGAGGTTTTTACCTCCGCGCTTTCTTCACGCTCAATTAAAACCATAATCACAAATATGCACGACGCATAAAATCGAAACAATTCCCAATTATCTTTGGAATATGCCCCAAGAATAATTTCTGTTGAATCATGGTCAGCTTGTAATTCCATGCATAGCGGCGCGAGTTGCTGTTCCTTGGGTGATAAACCAGAAATTAATGATGGTTTTATACCAGCGCGCGAAGTTAAAGAAAACTGGTGCGCACGGTGGTTCTCGACTAAACAAGCCCCGCCATTAATTTTAAAATGCCCAATCTGAAAATGATTGAGCTCATGAAGGAGAAGCCACCTCAGTGAAATGTCGATTGCATGATTTACATCGGCGAAACCGAGTTTTAAACTTGAGTCAGAAAGTTGATCTGAAATAGATTGAGTTTTAGTCCAAACATCAAAAACAGCATCCAATATACCATCACTAAGGCGGATGCAAACCGTATCACCTGATGGTTCTGCCAATGCCCAAAAATGGGGATCACTCTTGACGTCAAGAATTGGCTTTACGGGATATGGTTCTTCAACACGTTCACGGTAAAGATCCAAGGCAGATTGCAGGATTAATTTAAGGTATGACTTTGTGTCCATCATGTTGTTGAATTCCATGATTAAAGGGGTAAAACCTCTAATATATGTAAACGGCAATGCAAAACTAGTCCACAGAGGCGGTAATGTTTTATTACTGCGGGCGGAGTAAAACTCTGCCACT
>JABSRY010000250.1 GCA_013214985.1 Hyphomicrobiales bacterium | reverse complement strand
AACCACTTGAAGATAAAAACCTGAGTTCACACAAGGTGGATAAATGGTGTGAGCAACGTTTTGAAGTGGTGCAGATGATGTGGGGGATTGGAGCACGACAACCTGGAGATAATAGTTTTGAAAGTGTTATTTTTAAATCCCATAGTTTGCATAGCAAAATAAAAGCTTTAGATTTATCTGTTGGGTTGGGTAAAAGTGCGCGGTTTTTAGTGAATGACCATTTTATGACTGTTGACGGCATTGAATGTAACCCTCAAATTCTAGAAAAATGCCATGCTTTAAATAATAAATTAGATGTAGCGCGATATATTAAATTACTAGATTTTGATTTAGAGAATATTAACCTTCCAAAAATGAGTTATGATTTAATTTATTCGCGTGAGAAACTGCATTTAATGAAATATAAAAAGCCGATTTTGGCAAATTGTAGTGATGCGCTAAGAGCCAAAGGTAAGATTGTTTTTACTGATTTTATTTTAACGGAAGAAGATCATGAAGAAGAATTAAAGGATAATTGGGCGGAAACAGAAAAACACACATTGCACCTGGTTACTAAAGAATATTATTATAATACCTTTCAAAAAATGCACCTGAAATGTATTCCGCCTTATGATTTAAGCATGCAATATATTACACAAGTTTATGAAGGGTGGCAGCGTACTAAAGAAAACTTTAAGAAAAACCCGCCGACTAAGGAAATAATGGAAATTGCTGCTTTTGAAACTAAACTATGGCGATCCCGCGTTGACGCTATTCTGGCGGGTCATATGAAATTGTTACTTTTTCAAATGTTGAGATAGTATGTTGGCTGTCGTCTTTAAATTAATTTTGACTTAGGTATTATGGCTTTCAACAGAGCATAAAACCTACCCTCGGTTATGATCTTCATAGGCCGAGGGTAGATATAAATAGTGTTATACTGACTGAACGCTTACCTAAAAGCTGGCTCGTTGAAGCTGCGGAGCTTACGGGAGTGCAGGCTTTCGGACTTTTCTTCTTTTCTTAGGATGTCTAAGGTTCGAATGCCAATTTTTAGATGTTGTGCGACACTTTCGGCGTAGAAGCTATTTGCCATGCCTGGTAGTTTAATTTCGCCATGTACCGGTTTATCGCTTACGCATAATAATGTGCCATAGGGTACACGGAACCTAAAGCCATTGGCGGCAATGGTTGCGCTTTCCATATCGACAGCGATGGCGCGGCTTTGATTAAATATGGTTGAAAGCTCTTTATATCTTAGCTCCCAATTTCTATCATCAGTTGTAACCACGGTGCCTGTTCTGAACCGATCTTTCATCTTGCGGCCTTGAAGCCCTGTAATCTGAGCGGTGGCATCTGCCATTGCGACTTGTACTTCGGCAATGGTTGGAATGGGTACCCAAGATGGTAAATCTTTATCGAGCACATTATCGATCCGCACATAGGCATGGGCTAACACATAATCGCCCAACCGCTGAGTTTTACGCAAACCACCACAATGACCGACCATAATCCAACAATGAGGGCGGATAACCGCGACATGGTCGGTAATGGTTTTGGCGTTAGAAGGGCCCACGCCGATATTGACCAATGTAATGCCCATATTATGCTCATCGGTAAAATGATAAGACGGCATTTGCGGTAGTTTTTCGTTAGTCGGGATATCGTCTAGTGAAGATAAGTTATCTTTATTTAAAATAACATTACCTGGCAATATGAGTTGTCTATCTGACTTTTCGTCGATAATTCGGCCTGCAGCATAGGCTACAAATTCATCAACATAACGTTGGTAATTGGTAAAAATAACAAAGCGTTGGAAATGCTTTGCCTCAACCCCCGTATAATGTTTTAAACGATTAATCGAATAATCGATACGCGGTGCGGTGAATAATGCCAATGCACCAATGCCGCCTTCATCCTCTTTATTAAATGTAGAATTTGGAATATCGTCGGTAATAACTGATAAATCGGGCAAGTGGAAATATTTACGCATTTGCGGTAATAAATTAGTATCAAAAGTACCATCTACTTTATCGATGACAAAAGTCATTGGAATAGGCTCTTCGCTTTCGCCTATTACGATGGGTTGTTTGTGGTTTTGAATAAGCAATGCCATTTGATTGCGGTAATATTCGCCTAAAATATCGGGTGCGCTAATGGTTGTGCCAAAACTGCCTTCCGATGGTAGCGTACCATAGGATTTGGAAGGGTCGTTGTTAATATCGTTAGCGGTTATACTGATGCCAATATATGGGTAGCAGGGAGTGTGATCAAAGCCTTCAAATTTATTTTGGGTGAATTGGTCAAAAGCCTCTTTTAGCTTTTGTATATTATCATCATATAGTTGATTAAGATAAATGACCGCTTCGTCTGCATCGTTAAACCATTTGGCTTTGCGTAAATTTTTAAAGTGTTGGGGGGTGTTTTTATTGAGTTTCATATTCTTACCTTCTATCTAATTTGATATGCATATATATAAAGTTCGACCATTCGGCTTTATATTTGAACCGACCATACGGCTCTGATCTGCGGCCGAGAATACGACCTTATTTAAAGCCGACCATACGACTTATTAAAGTAAGCCTAGCATATTTGATTATTATTCAAAACGATATATTTATTATTACAAATTGTTTTGTTGATTGTTTTAAAACGAGGATTAAGAAAGAGTTATTGATAGATATATCGGAATAACTTTGAACTCCTCTACATTTGCTTTATAAGAGCGGCAAATGAAATGACTCAGCATTATAGGGTCGCTAAACAAGGTTTAGGCAATTGCTAAATAGATTTACAAAATATACTGGGGCGACACAGCCATTTACAATTGGCAAAATTAAAACTGAGATTTTATCGGGCTTAACAGTTGCATTAGCCTTGGTGCCTGAAGCCGTGGCGTTTGCCATTGTTGCGGGGGTTGCGCCGTTGGTTGGGTTATATGCGGCATTTATTGTTGGTATAATTACCGCACTGGGCGGGGGTAGGCCTGGTATGATTTCGGGTGCTACTGGTGCTTTGGCCGTGGTTATGGTTTCGCTTGTGGCAACCTACGGGGTTGAATATTTATTTGCCACCGTTGTGTTAATGGGTATTTTTCAATTGCTTGCTGGTATTTTTCACTTGGGTAAATTTATCCGCATGGTGCCGCACCCAGTGATGCTTGGTTTTGTAAATGGTTTAGCGATTGTTATTTTCTTAGCGCAGCTTAACCAGTTTAAGATTGACCCATCTGACAGCAGCTCTGCTTGGCTTGAGGGCAATGCATTATATTTGATGCTTGGTTTGGTTTGGTTAGCCATGATGATTATGGTGATTATGCCAAAATTCACCAAGGTTATTCCTGCGCCATTGGTGGCGATTTTGGCCGTTAGTTTGCTGGCTATATTTGGTAATCTAGATGTATTAACAGTTGGTGATGTTGCACCTGTTGGCGGTGGATTGCCGCAATTTCATATTCCGATGGTTGACCTTAGCTTAGACACGTTGATGATTATTGTGCCTTATGCGCTTATTCTTGCTGCGATTGGCTTGATTGAAAGCTTATTAACGCTAAATTTGGTAAATGACATTTTGGATAGCCGCGGTGGTGCAAGCAAGGAATGTTTGGCACAAGGCACAGCTAACGTGGTTACGGGATTCTTTGGCGGTATGGGCGGTTGTGCGATGATTGGCCAGAGCATGATTAATGTTAAATCGGGCGGTACAACCCGTATTTCGGGTATTGCGGCATCGGTCTTTTTACTGATTATTATTTTATTTGCATCGGGGTTGATTGAGCAAATTCCACTGGCTGCTTTGGTTGGTGTTATGTTTATGGTGGTTATTGGCACTTTTGCTTGGAACTCGCTAAAAACTATTCGTACGATGCGTATGACGGATGGCGTTGTTTTGGTGCTGGTTACTTTTGTGACCGTTTGGCAAGATTTGGCGATTGCGGTTATTGTGGGGGTTATTGTCTCGGCTTTAGTATTTGCTTGGGAAGCAGCAAAGCGCATGGACGCGACTGTTACCGATGAAGATGGTTCGCATATATATAAATTACATGGTTCTTTGTTTTTTGGCTCTGTAGATAGTTTTACCAACTTGTTTAATATTGAAGATGACCATGCGGATGTGGTTATTGATTTTATAGATAGCCGTGTTTGGGATCATAGTGGCATTGAGGCGATTGAAGCTTTGGCCGCTAAATACCATTTGGCCAATAAAACGCTACATTTAAAGCATTTATCTAACGATTGCCGCGATTTGTTGAATAAATCGGCCAGACAAATGGTTGAGGTTTCGACAGTTGAAGACCCCTCTTATAGAGTCGCGGCGGATTATAAAGGCCACTTCCCCGACGGTGTTGAAGGTGGTGGTGGGCACTAGTTGCTTAATGTTATTAATATGATTGACGCAAAGCGGGCATAAACTATACTTGATTGGTGGTTCAATTAGTTTGTATGTTTAGAGAAGTTCGTTTTGCGTTTATTTTATTTATTTATTTTTATTTTTTTTGCGAATATCGCTCATGCCGATGAAGGCTTAAAGCTGCGAATTGCCGCTGATATTTTAACCAACCCCAAAACAGCCTTAGAAGGCAATGTTGCTAAAACCATTTTATATGAAAACGCCGATGGCACCTTTTTTGGGGGCACCGTTTATTCTGCTGCCTTGGGTGATGCAGGTGGGTTATTTATTGGTGGTTTTGAAGTGGGTCAAAACACA
>JABSRY010000025.1 GCA_013214985.1 Hyphomicrobiales bacterium | reverse complement strand
ACGATAAATCTTCGACTTCTTTAACCGCATTATCTGAAACGGTTGCAAAAAAGCCAGGCCAACCGCAGCCAGCATCGAATTTTGTATCGGATAAAAACAGTGCTTTGTCGCAACAAACACAATTATAGGTACCCAATGACTGTTCAAGGTTATATTTGTGGCTGTGGGGGCGCTCGGTGGCTGAGTTTTGAGTGACATTATAAGCTTCTTCACTTAAAATTTTGCGCAACTCGTCTTGGGTTTTTAACAATGGTTTTTTATCGGACATATTTGTTCTTTATCGGTTGGATTTTGATGCATAAGCTATTATGATTTTATGTTTGTTTCAAGTTCATTATTTTGATTGGTTCTGCTATAAATATATTACTTTAAAAAATGATTCGAATTTCAAATTTTGCTGCTTATTTAATATGTTCGTAATTTGGTATATATTGCTTAATAGGTTCGGATATCGTGTCTTATTTGCCTTAAATATTTAAAATTATTGGCAATTAGGGGTATTTAATATCTTTTAACGAATCATTAACTATATAGACCGAGTCTGGTTTTTAATTAGGAATCCGATTTTAGTTGAGACTAAATCAAATATGATTTGAGGGAAATATGCTCGTTGCAGTTTTATCTGGCTTTATATTAGCCATTTTTGCGCCCACTATAAAGCGGTTTTTAGGCTATAGAGCGGGTTGGGTTTTGGCCCTGTTACCAGCATCGATATTTATATATTTTTTGAGCCTTTATGACCAAGTTATGACCCAAAGGGCAGTTTTTGAGTTATATGAATGGGTGCCGACGCTTGGCATTAACCTAAGTTTTTATTTGGATGGCATTAGTTTAATGTTTGCTTTGCTTATATCGGGCATTGGTACATTTATTATGATTTCTTCTGGGGGATATTTAAAAGGCCATGTAAACCAAGGGCGCTTTTTTGCATTCATGCTAATGTTTATGGCATCGATGTTAGGGGTTGTGCTGGCGAGTAATTTAATTGCCATATTCTTTTTCTGGGAAATGACTTCTGTTACCTCATTTTTATTAATTGGGTTTGACCATTTGCGCAAAGCGGCCAGACGCGCTGCATTTCAGGCACTGGTTGTTACGGGGTTGGGCGGCTTAGGCATGTTAGGCGGTTTTATAATATTAGGGGTTAGTGTTGGTAATTTTGAATTGGTCGAAATTATGCAGTTTGGCACTGAAATTAAAGATTTAGATTTATATTTTGTGATTTTGGTTTTAGTTTTATTGGGTGCGTTTACCAAATCGGCTCAATTTCCTTTTCATTTTTGGTTGCCAAATGCGATGGAAGCACCAACGCCAGTTAGTGCGTTTTTGCACAGTGCGACCATGGTTAAAGCCGGTGTATATTTATTAATGCGCATGTACCCAATATTGGGCGACACCATTGAATGGTCGGTAATTTTGGGCACATTTGGCGCATTTACATTATTAAGCGGTACATTTATTGCCATTAGACAGACCGATTTGAAGCGCATGTTGGCTTATACGACGATGGCCTCGCTGGGTTTATTAGTTATGTTAATTGGTGTGGGCGGTGAAGGGGCTATTGAAGGCGCTGTGCTTTATTTATTTGCACATTCTCTGTTTAAGGGTGGTTTATTTACGGTCGCGGGTACAATTGACCATGAAGCAGGCACACGGGATATTACAAAATTGGGCGGTTTGCGCTCTAAAATGCCGATTACATTTTTTGCAGCTCTAATTGCCGCATTGTCGATGGGCGGTATTATTCCGCTCGTTGGGTTTATAGCCAAAGAAAGCATGTATCATGCTTTGCTGCACGGCAATAATTATACGTTAATTTTATTAGCGGTGGCGATTATTGGTAATGCCTTTATGTTTGCGATTGGCTTTGCTGTGGCATTAAAACCAATGTTAGGTAAACTTGGAGATATGCCCAAAGCAGCGCATGAAGCGCCTATAATGCTGTGGATTGGCGCGTTGGTGTTGGGCATTTGTGGTTTAGCAGCAGGGTTTGGAATTACTTATCTAGGCTCTACATTAATTCATTCGGCCGTAAGTTCGATTAATAATGAAAATGCATCGACCGAACTGCACTTATGGGCGGGCATTAACATGCCGCTTATCTTGAGCTTGTTCACTATGGGGTTGGGCGCTATTATTTATATGAATTACCACCGGGTTCGTATATTTGCGGATGATGTTTTAAATTGGATTGGATGGGGACCTGATAAGGGCTTTGACCAGTTTTTTGCTGGCCTGCTTGCAATTGCGCAATGGGTTACTAGAAACATGCAAAATGGTGATTTAAAAACTTACATGCGTTACATATTTATAATGTTGGCTTTAGTGATTTGGGTGCCAATGTTTATTTATGGCGCGTTCCCGAGCATTGATTTGACGAAGCTGGTGACGCCAACATTTTATGAAGCTGGCATATTATTAATGGCCGTATTGGGGTTATATGCAGTTTTGGTGGCAAAATCTCGGCTAACCTCTATTGTTTCGCTTGGTATATTAGGGTTTTCTGTTGCTTTATTATTCATGCTATTTGGTGCGCCAGATTTGTCTTTTACCCAATTTATGGTGGAAACCTTATCGGTGGTGATTTTGGCATTGGTAATGACACGGTTGAAGCTTGATAAATCTGACCGTAAATATGGACTATATGCAATTATATCGGCAATTATTGCCACTGCTGTTGGTACGGGCATGACACTGCTTTTATTAAGGGTGATGCAAACCGAGCTTGATATGAGCTTGTCTAACTATTTTACCAAATATAGTGCTGCCATTGCGCATGGGCATAATATTGTAAACGTTATTTTAGTTGATTTTAGAGCCTTAGATACGTTGGGCGAAATATCGGTAGTGATGACCACGGGTATTGTAGTACTGGCGTTAATTAGGTTAAAACCAAAAGTCGACAACAATAAAGACCAAAATGAAGATAACCTAAAAGGGAGTGTGAAATGAACACAGTAATTTTAAGAACCATTGCACCTGCTTTAACCGCACTGATGATATTATTCTCTTTATTTGTATTGTTGCGCGGGCATAATGAGCCTGGCGGTGGGTTTATTGGCGGGCTAATTGCGGCATCTGCCATGGCATTGTTTGGCATTGCCTCTGGTGTACAAGCGGTGAGGCGAGCGCTATATTTTCACCCCGTATCGTTAACTGGCTTTGGTGTCTTAATGGCGGCGGCAAGTGGCATACCTTCTTATGTCAATAAAGTACCTTTTTTGTCGGGAATTTGGTGGAAAATCCCCTTAGGCAATGGTGAATATTTTGATTTATCGACACCCATGATTTTTGATATTGGGGTGTGGTTTGTGGTGGTTGGCGCTATTACCGCCATCACACTTACTTTGGAGGAGGTAGAATAATGGAATTTTATCTTGCTATATTGGTTGGTCTTATTTTTGCGGTGAGTACCTATATGATGTTAAGCCGCTCGGTTATTCGCTTGGTTTTAGGCGTGGCTTTGCTTGGCAATGCGGTTAACCTGCTTATTTTTACGGTAGGGCGCGTAACGCGCGAAATACCACCTATTATACCCAATGGCTTTAAGGGCATGATAACGGGTATTGCAAACCCTTTGCCACAAGCTTTGATTTTAACCGCGATTGTTATTGGCTTTGCGCTATTCTCGTTTGTTTTGGTGCTTACATACCGTGCGTATGAGAGTTTGGGCACGGATAATAGTGAAGAAATGCGCATTGCTGAACCTGAAGATGTTTTAGTGTCTGAACTGACTTATTAAATGGATTTTAAAAATTATGGCAGACCCTAATTTAATTAGTGAAGCAATGAGAACCGCACCCACTTTGTTGGGTGAATGGAATATCTTGGTGCCCATGCTTGGGCCTTTGGTTGTTGCGGCTGTTTCGGTGATGTTTCGTGGTAAAGACCGAATACAGTTTTCTTTGGCTTTATTTGGAACTTTAATCGCGTTAGCAGGCTCGGTTAGTTTATTTTTTGATGTTTTATTCAATGGCCCGCAAAGTCTAACGATGAGTGGCTGGATAGCGCCTTATGGCATTGCCTTTACAGCTGACATGGTCAGTGTCATATTTGCTTTTGTTGCATCGCTCATTACATTGTTGATTATACTATATAGCCCCGCTGACATTGATAAAGCCTTTGTAAAGTCTGGTAATTATACAATGGTGTTAATCCTGTTGGTTGGTATTCACGGCTCGTTTATGACGGGGGATATATTTAACCTTTATGTCTGGTTTGAAGTGATATTAATTTCATCATTTGGGTTGCTAATATTGGGTGGTGAAAAAATACAATTAGACGGTGCGGTTAAATATGCATTTATTAATTTATTGGGCACGACATTCTTTTTGATCGCGGTTGGTTTATTATATGGCATTACAGGCACTTTAAACTTTGCCGATCTTTATCAGAAAGTTGCCGATAGTGACGCGACTGGATCACTGGCAATATTATCCATTATGTTCTTATTTGCATTTGGTATTAAATCTGCTGCGTTTCCGATGTATTTTTGGCTACCTGCTGCGTATCATACACCGCGCATAACCGTATCGGCTATATTTGGTGGTTTGCTTACTAAGGTGGGTATTTATGCACTTATTCGTATATTCTCTATTGTATTTCCCGATGGCAATGGCGCGGCGTTTGAAATATTTACTATTTTAGGGGCTTTGACTGTGTTGGTAGGGGGCTTAGGCTCTATTGCCCAAGTTGGGCTGCGCCGTATGTTGGCTTATGTGCTTATATCGGGCGTGGGCATGTTGATGATTGGCATTGGCATTAACACACCGTTGGCGATGCTTGCGACCATTCAATATGCAGTGCATTCGATGTTGGTTATGACTGGGCTATACCTAATTGCCGGCGTAATTGGCCGTATGGCAGGGTCTTTTGAAATTTCGAAAATTGGTGGTATTGTGATGCAATACCCGTTTGTAGCAATTTGCTATTTTGGGTTAGCTTTAGCGGTTATGGGTTTGCCGCCATTCTCTGGACTTTGGCCAAAATTAATGATGGTTCAAGCGGCGTTTATGAATGGTGATCATTGGTTGGTTGCTGTGATATTAGTGGGTAGTTTTTTAACCATTGGTGGGGTGGGGCGTGCAGGCATTCAAATGATTTGGCGGGGTGGTGATATAGATACGCCTGACGGGCAGTATGAACCTCGCGGTCGACGGTTAGAAAAACATCAATTGAATATCATGATGTTGCCCATTGTGATTATTTTCTTATTAACATTTTTGTTGGGGATTTTTCCTGAATTTTTAATTCAATTTGCGAATTTGGCAGCAGGGGATTTGTTTAATACGGATTTATATGTGAAGAATACATTGGGAGGCTTATAATATGAGAATATTTACACTGCATATGGTTCTGGCATTGGCATGGGCGGCGATTGCAGGCAATTTTTCTGTTCTTAATATTATTGTTGGATTCGTTTTTGGACTATTGGCTATATGGATGGTTCGCGAGCAATTAGGCGCAGGTACATATTTTAGAAAATCGCGGCGCATTGTTTCGCTCATATTACTATTTGTTTATGAGTTGGTGCATTCTACATTTACGGTTGCTTTGTTGGTATTAAAACCAAAGCTTGACTTTAAACCTGGCATTATTGCCTATCCGCTAAAAGTGAAATCGGATGTTGAAATTACGCTTTTGGCCAACCTAATTACGCTGACCCCAGGCACATTGAGTATTGACGTATCGGATGATAAAAAGACCCTTTATGTGCATGCAATTGATGCAACTGACCCCGAGGGGATTATCGCCGATATTGCCGATGGGTTTGAGAAAAAAGTGATTGAGGTGTTCGAATGATGGAAAATGTTTATTTAAATACTGCAACATTAATTGCACAAGTATTATTGGTTTCGTCGTTTATTTTACTGACGATAAGGCTGATTAAAGGCCCAACGCTTTCTGACCGAATATTATGTTTGGACATGTTGGTGACAGTTGGTATTGGCTTTATTGCGATATTTGCGATTAGAACCCAACAATTTGCATATATTGATGTTGCCATTGCACTTGGTTTGACAGGGTTTTTGGCAACAATAGCTTTTGCGCGTTATGTAATGTGGAATGGTCAGAACCAGTTGAAAATTGACAAAAAAGACGATAAAAACACTTAATGGAGATAGACATGATTGTTGAATTGATAATTTCTGCTT
The DNA here is from genome assembly GCA_013214985.1 of Hyphomicrobiales bacterium. Lineage (GTDB taxonomy): Bacteria > Pseudomonadota > Alphaproteobacteria > Rhizobiales > OSC116 > OCS116. The sequence continues at coordinate 7,344 of JABSRY010000025.1, read as the reverse complement.
TGATTATATGTGGTGCTTTATTGTGTCTAATTGGTGCTTTAGGGGTGTTGCGGTTTCAGGATGTTTATGTGCGTATGCATGCAGCGAGTAAAGCAGGCACGCTAGGTGCCGGTTTGTTATTGATTGCGGTTGCTGTTGCATCTGCAGAGCTTGGGCTTATTACCAGGTCGCTCGCTGGTGTGGTGTTTTTGGTGCTAACTACGCCTGTATCGGCGCATTTACTAGCAAGAGCATCCATTATTGCGGGTGTAAAAACCTGCAATGAGACAGAAATAAATTTGCTGGAAGGCAAATATGACAAAAAGAAGCAAACCCTTGCTAGCCATGTTGAAAAACCAGTTAAGTAGCCGACAGTACCTATATAGCGGGTTGCAAATATTTTGTATTTAATTTGTGTATTATAGTATATGCTTGTTTCAAGAAATTGCTTTTAAGATTGAAATTACATTACTGCAAAGCGATTATTGTATCAGATTTTCCTTGGAAAAATAGGTGATGGGTGCGCTATGGATGAAAAACTAGTTTCTAAAAATACCGAATTAGAAAAGCTTGTTAGCTTGACCGCTGACATTGCAGCTGCTTATGTGGGTAACAATAGCATCGCGATCGATGACATTGATGGTTTGATTTCTAACATATTTTCTGCACTTAATAATGTATCGACTAGCACCAAAGCTATTGAAAACAAACAACCGCCCGCTGTCACTATTTCAAAATCGATTACCCAAGATCATATTATCTGTTTAGAAGACGGCAAAAAATTCAAATCGCTCAAAAGACATTTGCGAACGCATTATGACCTTTCGCCCGAAGAATATAGAGAAAAATGGAGCTTGCCGATGGATTACCCAATGGTTGCACCAAGCTATGCAGCAGCGCGATCTAAGCTTGCAAAAAATATGGGGCTTGGACATAAAGGGCGGCGAAAAATTGGTCAAAAATAACGCAATAAAAATAACTACATAATTGAAATATATCGAAAAAATCTCGCTTGCGGGATTTTTTTATGTACTACTTTAGATAAAATTCAAATACTTAAAGTTGTGTGAAATAAATTAAACCAATAAATATTAATTAGAAAATCTAATTTTAAAATCATATAAACAAATGTTTTTACTAAATTTTTATCCCCGCACCTAATTATTGATGCAAATATGTAAATTCTTTAAAATAAGTTAATACAACTTATTAGTGTATTGGGGGGTATGAAATTCGAAACAATAGATATGTTTTTTAATAATATTGATTATCAAATGGTATGGGGTGGTGAGGATAATTTATTACATTTTGTGCATATACAGCCCATTATTTTAGAAATGGTATCTAAGGTATTTATGGTGTCCTCAAGAGAAATATTATCAAAATCTAGATCGCAAGCGCATATTGCTTTTGCAAGGCAAGTTGCCATGTATTTAACGCATATATGTTGTGGCTTAAATTTAACCCAAACGGGTAAAATATTTTGTCGAGATAGGACCACAGTTGCCTATGCTTGTAGCTTGGTAGAGGACAGAAGGGATGAAGAATGCTTTGATTTAACGCTAGATTTATTAGAGAAAACAATCAAAGAATTTGTAATTAGCAGAAGAGAAAGTAATATTTATGCGTTGTAAAAAAGAACTAGAAAGAGAAAGCCGCATTATATTGCAGACGATGCTGAAAAGTACCAACTATATAAAGCAACTACCGTTTAATGAAATGGCTTTATATAAACTACGATTGGGCAACACCACATTTGTAAAAAAACTCGATATTGAATTAGTAGAATATATGCAGCGGAATGGGTGGTTAAAACCAGACGGTGAAAAATATATTTATTCTGAAAAGGGAAAAAAATGGGTGCTTAAGTTCATATATTTTTGGGATTTGAATGTGAACGAGGAGATGAAGAATGTTGACATGTTTAGCGCGAGTATTGGCAAAAAAGCCAATGCAGCATATGTAGAGTTAAAGGGTGATTATTCACCAATATTAAAATTATATAACCGTCAGAAAAATTTGAACAACAAATATTTGGTAGAACAACATGTTCAAGCGGGGCAAAAACTTTTCAAATTGTTTTCGAAAGCAAATTTGCAACCCAATATTACGATGAACTGGGATAAACTAGAGTCTGTGCCACAAAATCATTATACAGGTGAAAAAGAGCAGCCGTTTGGTGAACAAGTATATATTGCAAGAAAACAACTATATGAAAGCCTAGCCTATGTTGGAGAAGAGTATGCTGCAATATTGGTAGAGATATGTTTATTTGCTAATGGGCTTGAGGCTACTGAAAAAGCCATGAACTGGCCTGCTAGATCGGGCAAATTGCTGTTAACAATGGCGTTAGACAAATTGGCGAAACATTATAAGATTTCTACTGCTGAGGTGAAAAATAACAAATATTTATCTTGGGCGAAGGATGATTTTAGACATTCTATGGTATAAAACTACTCTGCTTCCGCAGCAATTTGAATGCGCTTTATCATAGCCGATAGGCCGCCTGCACGTTGAGGAGTAAGCTGATCTGCAAGGCCAATATGCTCAATGAGTTTGGTGGCGCTATTTTTTTTAATTTCATCTTTATGATTGCCTGAATAATATAAAATTAATATCGCCACTAAGCCTTTGACTATATGGGCGTCGCTATCACCTACTATGGTCATTATATTTTGACTATCGACCGAAATTTTAAGCCAAACTTGGCTAGCACAACCTTTTACTTTATAGGCGTCGACTTTATATACCGCATCCAGTGGGGCAAGACCCTGGCCGAGTTCAATTACATATCTATATTTGTCTTCCCAGCCATCTAAATATGAAAAATCATCACTAATATTTTGAAAATTATCTGCAATTGACATAAATTATCCTTCGTTTTGCAGGATATAAATATCACGAAATTTATAAACTTCAATCAAATTATTGAAATCGTCTAATGTTTTAGTTATTGAATATTTTGTGCTAAAAAATCTATGCTTAAATCTGATGCCGATAGGGTGTTGCCTTTGGTATTTGCCACTCTGATTTTATCTTCAATATTCTGAGTATAATTTTCGGCAATAATATCTTCCATGCTGACGCTGTTAATAATATTTGAAATAGAAGTGTTTTTTGATGCAATGGTTTGCACTTTATTTTCTATTACGATTTTTTTAATGCCAACACTTTCGATAGTATTTTTATTTGAGTTTGCATCATCCTTATTAAGGTATTCGTATATAGAGCGCGCTGTGCGAATTGTCTTTTCGCCCAAATCGGCTACCACCTCTTTGCCTGCTTGACATGCATCTGGGTTTCGTACGCAAAAATCGCTTACATCTTTTAAGCCTGCTGATGCAATTTTCATTGCATTCTCTTTTGTTAGGCGATTGCCTGGATTATTTTCATCTGGATCTTCTGGCAAAATCATAACCACCACTGCTATCCAAAAGCAGATTTTTATAAGCCGTAACATATTTATTCCCTTACCCATACCAAGGACGACATTATTAAAGAAACTTGTAGATTTTATTGATTTTATGGGTGTAAATTGAATCAAATTTAGTTAAAATTTTATCTATATTGGAAAATGATGCGTTTAAAAACTGAGATAATTATAGCCGCAGAGGTAAAAAGGGCGCAAAGCCTAGGTTTGTTTGCGGCTTTGATAAAAAAAGGCGATGAAACTGCTGGGCAAATCTATGTAATTATTTGTAGAAATAATACAGATTTTTTATTAATTGGACCCGCTTTAGGGCAAACTATTAACGATGATGGACAAAGAGTTTGGCAATACCCCTTGGGGGATGATATTTTATGCCAAGATAAGGTTAACAACTATCTTGATAAAATTATGAACTTTGATTGTGATATTTATATTCTTGAAGTTGAAGATAGAGACCTGGAATTTAGACCGATGGGCGTGTTTGGAGGTGTAAAAGGTCGCCAAGAAGACAAGCTGAAATTAGCAGCAGACAGCATCTTTAAGCGTTAGTTAAACCGAGAACGGTTTAGCAGGCTTTGTAAATTGGTAGCATGGTTGTGAAATTGGTTTAGTTTTATTCTGATATCTCTTTGGCTTATATTGGGTTCGACTATTTTACCATGGTCGATGACATAATTATAAGCAGCGGTTAGTATTTTCATATAGGATACGATATCTCGGATTTGAGCTAGATTTTCGGCTCTTCTTTCATCGATTGCAATGATGTGTTTTTTATCGGTCGCTAAATTTTCTAATATATTGCGTTTTGAATCTTGCGCGATTACTTTAAGCGCCAGTTTATGAAATTTAATGAGATTAATTTGGCGGGTTTGGATATCAACGGATATATTTTGATATCGATCTTTTATATCCACGATGCCTTTAGCATTAAAGGCGTTAACCAACGATTTGCCATCGATGGGCGTTGTGCCTGCTGGAAAGGTTGTTTTGTTGATAAGCGCTAATTTATCAATTAGGCTAATATCATGATCTATTTGTTTTAAAAGAAACGCAGAAAGTCGGAATTTTTGTTCGATTTTGGAATATTGAATTGGGTTTTTGTAATAAATCCCTGTTTTTGGGTCTATAATCTTTGCTTGTACGCTGGTAATATGCCCTAAACTTGAGGTGTTTAAGCGACCAAAATCGCCTGTTGAGCTAGAACAACCAAATAGTAATATACTACTAGACACGATAGCTAAAAGCTTTAAACATATGCTTCGTTTCATGTCATTCCATATCTAAATACATTTGTTGGCACCACCACCAACTATAAATTTGTTTATCTTGTTTTACTATGCAGTAGAACACTGTCTTTATTTGATTTTGTCTCATCATTGAGATTTTCATGATGTTCAAAACGCACACCTGAAAATAAAATAATTTCGCCCATCTCATTATTTTTAACATTGCTGTCAATTTTTTTTCGATGCGTTGTAGCTTTAGATTTAAAGTCAATAATATCCGCCATTTTGAAGTCCTTCCTGGATATTTGAGTAAGTTATTATCAGATATATCTAAGCCCGAGAAGGTTAAATTAATGTTAATATATAATTTTAAACAAGGTGGTTGAGGACTCTTTATTAACTTTCTATTTTATACAAATTGGCTAGGAGTGGCAGTTTCATTGGCTTCTAGATAAATTGTTTGGCTTGGAAAAGCAAAATCTGTGCCTGCGTCGGCTATTATTTTCTTAATTTCGTATGCAAAATCTTCTTTGATTTCTAACCACTTACCCCAGTTAGTTGTATGGGTGAAACAATATATCATTAAATCTATACTACTATGATTAAAGCTATCTATTCTTACAAATAGAGAACAATTAGACGATTTAACAAAATCATCATTTTCTACTAAATAATCTTCAATCTTTTGTCTGACCTGTGCTAATTGAGGAGTTGTGCTGCTATATAAAAGGCCTATTTTCCAATAAATACGGCGGTTAGTCATTTGACTGAAATTTATTAGGGCTTTATCGGCCAGTGCGCTATTGGGCACAAATACCGGTGCTTTATCGAACCGTCTAATCTTTGTTGATCTGAACCCAATATTTTCGACTGTGCCTTCGACAATGCCTTCGATTTTTACCCAATCGCCATGTGCAAGGCGCTTTTCGGACATGATGGTGAGGCTAGCAATTAGGTTTTTGAATAAATCTTGTGCGCCTAAAGCGACTGCAACACCAATTAGGCCAAAACTTGCTATGATGGGCGCAACTTTAATGCCCCATAACTCTAGAATAGTTGCAGCGCCCATGGCAATGATGATGATGCGCAATGCTTTAAACAACCAATCGAATAATTCTTTGGTGAACAGCTTTTGAACGTCATTTAAGATTAAGGCAATTGGTACCAATATGACATTTAATGCCCAGAAAATATCGACAATGATGAGTGTTCTGACGATATTGTTAAAAACTTCACCAGTGCTACCATCTAGTGCCAAATATTTTACAGAAGCAAATATACCAAAAATAAATGGTAAAAGGTGTAGGGGGCCATCTAACGCATCGATTACCGCATCATCTACTTTATTTTTAGTACGTTTTGCCATGCCCTTTAAGCGGGCGATGATAAAGCGTGCAAAAAGATCTCGAACTAAATATGAGAAAACTAAAATGAGTAAAGTAATGCCGATGGTTGAAAGGCTTATGCCAAAAACACCATATGCCCAAACAATTTCTATCTGATGCCAAAAATCTGTAAAATATTCAGTTATGAGTGCGATATCCATTTTATGCCCTTTACTTAGAGTTAGTGGCGCTCTTTAATAGAGTTGAATTTAATGTCGGGCCATTTTTCTTCGGCATAACCCATTTCCCATGCGCTTTTTGCTAAAAACACGTTTGAACCATCGCGGTCGGTCGCCATGTTAAGACGATTATCGCTCATGAATTTTTCGATCATCTTTTCATCGTCGCACTCGACCCATTTGGCAGAGCTGAACGGTGAAGCCTCAAATTTAGCGTCAATCTTATATTCGTCTTTTATACGTTGAGCAAGCACTTCAATTTGCAGACGACCGACAACACCTACGGTTAGATGTGCGCCGATATGCGGCGCGAATAATTGAATAACCCCTTCTTCGGAAAGGCTCTCTAACGCTTTCTTTAGATGCTTGGCTTTCATTGGGTCTGTTGGTCTGATGCGCTCTAAAATTTCGGGTGCGAAGTTGGGTAGGCCAATGAACTTTATGTTTTCGCCTTCGTTTAACGTATCGCCAACGCGGATGGTACCATGATTGGGAATGCCGATAATATCGCCTGCGAAGGCTTCATCCACTAGCTCGCGATCTTGTGCGAAGAACAGAATAGGATTCTGTACGCTAATGGTTTTTCCTGTTGAGAGTTTAAGCTTCATACCCCGTTTAAATTTACCAGAAACTAAGCGAATAAACGCAACTCTATCTCTATGGTTTGCATCCATATTGGCCTGAACTTTAAACACGAAAGCATTGACTTTATCTTCGGTTGCGACGACGACGCGCTTGTCGGTTGGCCGTGGCTGAGGTGAGGGCGCAAATTGCTCTAGTGCATCTAATAAATCGGTAACGCCGATTTGCTTTAATGCAGAACCAAAATATACCGGGGTTAAATGGCCTTCGCGGAAGGATTGCATATCGAATGGCTTGCAGGCATCGCGTACAAGTTCCATCTCGAACATTGCTTGATCATATGTTTCACGTTCAATTAAATTCTCCATTTCTGAAGCGGGGACATTTTCTGAAAATGTGAAATCATTCTTGTTGATTGGCGTCATTTCATCTTTTGCAAAATTATAAATGCCTTCAAGACGGTTGCCCATGCCAACTGGCCAAGTCATTGGTGTGACATCAAGTGCTAGACTATCTGCAATTTCATCCATAAGGCCGAACGGATCTAACCCTTCTCGGTCGAC
>JABSRY010000249.1 GCA_013214985.1 Hyphomicrobiales bacterium | reverse complement strand
GAATATTCACAGCTACACGAAGACAAGCAGCTCTCAATGTTCTGATACCCCGCTGCTTGCGGCGGGGTTCTTCATTAAGCTCGTTTACCTGTGCACTTTGCTCGACGCCTAGGGCTGCTGTTGGTTCATCCATTACCACAATATCTGCGCCCCAATTTACCGCCCGCCCGATGGATACGGCTTGGCGTTGCCCGCCCGATAAATTGCTGATTTTTTCTGCAAAGGATGGAATGCGCGAATTGAGCCGTTTAAGCGCGGTTTGGGCTTGTTTTTCCATCGCCTTTTTATCTAACCAGCCGATCCATTTAAGGATTGGGTTTTTGGATATTATTTCGCGGTTTAAATATAGGTTTGCGGCAATATCAAATTCGGGGATGATAGCTAAATCTTGATACACCGTTTCGATGCCATGCTTGCGGCTATCTTGCGGTGAGCTGAAATTGACTTCTTTACCATCGATTAATATTTGACCATTTGTATGTTTGAAAATACCCGATATGCAATTTACTAAAGTAGACTTACCTGCGCCATTGTCGCCTAATAAACCGACGACTTCGCCACGATTAATGGTGAAACTGACGTCTTTTAGTGCTTGAATGCTACCGAAGCTTTTTGATATATTTTTAACTTCTAAAGCGGGGCGTTGCAGCAATGTATAGCTGTCATCTTGTTGATTAAATTCACTCATTTGCGATCTTCCTTTGCACCAATTGCAACTGCTGCTACGAGAATTAATCCGCGTGCAATTAATTGTTCATTTGTCGAAAAGCCCGAAATAATTAAACCGTTATTAATGATGCCCATAAGCCACGAGCCAATAACCGCGCCCATTATGGAAGCTCTGCCGCCAAATAAGCTTGTGCCGCCAATGGCTACCGCTGCAATTACGGTTAACAAATCGGCCTCGCCAAGGGTGTAACGTGCGCCATGTAAGCGCCCAGAATATAGCAAGCCTGCAAGCGCCGCTGCGCCAGATGTAATGACCAGTGCTATGATGCGGGTTTTAACCACATCGATGCCAACCGCATGTGCGGCTTTGGAATTGCCCCCTGTGGCCAGTAAATGTCTGCCATATCTGGTTTTGTTGAGGGCGATAAAGGCGATTATAAATATGCCTATTGTCCAAAGAAATAGGGTTGAAATAATGCCGAATGAACCCGAGCCAAATATAAAATTAAAATCTTGATTGATAATGGGGATGGCTTCCAAATTTGTAAAAATACGCGATATGCCAGAAATAATGCCCATTGTGCCCAAGGTGACCAATAAAGACGATACTTTGAGCCATTCTATTAAAACTCCGTTTATAATACCAATAGCAACACCGACCATTAAGGCTGCAAATATGGCGACGGGTGCTGGATAATCTTGCATCAATACTGCACCAACCCAGGCACTAAGCGCGACGACTGAGCCGATAGAGAGGTCGATATGCCCACAAGCCAAAGCGAAAGTTTGGCCAATTGCCATAATGGTAATTGGGGTGGTTTGTTTGATGATGTTCATTAAATTTGTAACGCTTAAAAACCCTGTGTCAGATAAGGTGATTGAGAAAAAAAGCAATACGAATATAAACCCGTAATAGACAAAAAACTCTCTTTTAAGCAATATTGCCAATATTTTTTTGAAATCCATATTCATTTACAATATTCCATATTTAATTTTAGAATTGTACTTATAGCATTGCGATTGAAAGGGCGTTGCCGCCCTCTCAATCGCTTGGGAGCATTATTGATTAAGCACTTTTTTAAGTGTTTTTGGTAGATCCGATTTAAAAGATTCTGCCCAAACCGTTTTGATATTGTTTTTAGTAACCTTGTCAAATGACACGATTGAGAATTCTGGGGCTTTTTTGCCCAAAATACCATATGCACCAAGTTTGGCCATAGATTGACCGATCTCGTATGGGCGGTCGGCTACTGTACCATACATACTACCATCTAATGCCATATCTAGCAGGTTATTGGCGCCTAAATCATGCGTAACTACTTTAACATCTGTTCGCCCGTTGGAGCGCAATGCTTCGACTACAGATTCGGCCGCGCTATCCCATGCCACATAAATGGCATTAATTTCTGGGTTTTGTAGTAACATTGTTGAAACAATGGTGCCTGTTTCACTTTCTTTGGTGAAGCCCTTTTCGTTTGCAATATTAAGCCCTTCGAAACCTTCCATTTTGTCTAAAATTGCGGTTCTAAATGCGTTATCACGGTTGTTTGTAATAAAGTAGCTTGCATCATGGTAGACAACACCAATATTGCCTTTGCCATTTGTGGCATCCTTAATTAATTCTGCTGCGGCGAGCCCCATGCCATACATGTCATCGGTAACTATGCCCATATATTGCTTATTTGGCTCATAGTTGGAAATTAGGTTGCTTAGTAAAACCAGTTTAATGCCTTTGTCTACAGCAGGTTTATAGGCCGCTTCGGCGCTGACGCCATCTAACACTAGGGTGAGGATAATATCAGGGTTAAGTGCCAATACATTCTCGACGTCATTGGCTTGGCGTGCAGGGTCATATTGTGCATCAGTTTCGGCAACCACTTCTATGCCCAATTTTGAAAACGCATCTTTTGCGCCGCGGGTTAATGCATTTACCCAATTGCCTGCACCATGCCAAACCAAAGCTGCTTTTAGTTTTTTTGCCTTAATGGTGGATACTTCTGCGCTGGTTAAAGTTATATCGCTTGCTGGGCTAGCAGCATTGCCTAAAGGCCCCACGACCGATTGGCTGAAATCTACCTTTGATTTTGGGCCTGCGTAAGTTAGCCCCGTTGTTGCGAGTAATAAGCTTGCAGCGACCAAGGTTCTAACGAAAGATTTTTTGTGTAACATATTATTTTCCCTCCTAATTGAATTGCGCCATAGTTTTTGTTTTTGTTCGACGATTTCTTTATATAAATGCATTGGTTTTAATTTGTCAAATGATTTGACTAAATATTTTTGAGTGGTATTATAAAGCCAGATCAAGCTGAATAGCTTTACATAATGGAATAATTGACTTAGTTTTTAAAAAATATTAAAAAGGCAGATTGATTGCGCGGTACTAATTCTCAATATAATAAAACAACAAATTTGCGGTTAATATTAAACATATTAACCAAGCAGGGCGCGGTGCCGCGTATAGAGATTGCTAAACAAACTTATTTAACCAAACAAACTATTTCGAACTTAACCGACACACTCGACAAAGCGGGGTTGATTCAAGAATTAGGGGTTAAAAGAAAGGGTGTTGGTAAGCCGACGACCCAATTAAGTTTAAACCCCAATGGTGCTTATTCGATAGGCATTAGAGTGAGATCTACTTTAATTGAAGCGGCTATTTATAATATTGCGGGGCAGCAAATTGCTTATCATCGTTTTCCGCTAGAGCGGATAGAGGCCGATAAGCTGGCCGATATTTTAGAAGAAATATGCAATATGTTGATGCTTAAAAACCATATTGATAAAACAAAAATTTTGGGCATAGGGTTGGTGTTGCCTGCATCGAACAGGTTTAGCCAAGTTAAAGATAAGAGCTTATCTAAAGATATTTTGGAATTAGAAGAAATTAGCAAAAATATTCAAAAGCAACTTAATGACAAAATTGAGTTGCCAGTTATTGTTGAAAATATAGCGAGTGCTGTTGCATCTAAAGAAACGTTTTATGGGGCTGCAAAAGACCTTAAAAGCTTTGTTTATATATATTTAGGCCACAGTATTGACGCGAGTTTTATTTTTGATAAAAATATATTCATTGGCTATAACGGCGTTGCCGGGCGGCTTGGGCATTTAATTGTGGAAACAGACGGGCGAGAATGTTCTTGTGGTAATTATGGTTGCTTGAACCAATATGCTTCGTTGAGTGCGCTAGAGAAATACATATCCAAACGGTTAAAAACTCAAATAAAAATAGCCGACATTTTGGGCAATGCAGAAAAATATGAAAAACATTTGGCGCTATGGTTTGAAGATATGAGCGAAGCAATGCGTGTTGGCATTAACAGTTTGGAAAACCTGTTTAATGCCGAAACTATTATTTTGGGCAGCGATGCGCCTGACTGGTTTTTGGATCGGTTTATTAGAGTATTACGGCCATTTTTGCCATCGGTTGCGCAATATAGTAACCGTGCATTACCCCGTTTAATTAGGGCCCCATCGGATGAAAAATCTGCGATTAAAGGGGCTGCGACTTTGCCCATATATTTTGCTTTAACTCAGGATAAGCAACAGCTAAGCACCGAGCAGAATGAAGATTTTTTAGAAAGCCCAATTGATAGAATTATTGCGTTGATTGAGCATAAACAAAAGGCAATTGTTTAAGTTTGGTAATTTTCTGTTATAAACCAACATCTTTAACGGCTTCCATACAGACAAAGGTCGAGGTACTTGCGACATATGGCAATGCAGAAATTGTCTCGCCTAAAATATGGCGGTAGGCATCTATGTTTTTTGTTCTTACTTTTAATAAATAATCAAATGAACCTGCTATCATATGACATTGCTCGATTTCAGGAATTTTTTGAACCTCCGAATTGAATGAATTTAAGGCAATTTTTGTTGTGTTTAGCAACTTTACTTGAGCGAATGCGATATGCTCCATTTCTAGTTTTTTTGAGTTTAAAATTGCGCGAAAACCCAATATAAACCCGTTATTGACTAATTTTTTAAACCTAGCTTGGCATGGACTTTTTGAAATGCCTATTCTTTTTGC
>JABSRY010000248.1 GCA_013214985.1 Hyphomicrobiales bacterium | reverse complement strand
CAGCACCTGCAACATTAAAATACCGAAGCGCTACATAATTAAAGTCATGCGCAAAAGCAGTGTCTTGCAGCATCCATTCGGTCATTAATTTTGACCGCCCATAAGGCGATATAGGGTCTTTAGGCGTGCTTTCGTAAACGCGCTCAACCTCAACATCGCCATATACCGCAGCAGTAGAAGAGAAAATAAAGTGCTTAACGCCTTTATTTACCACAGCCTCAAGCAAGTTACGCGTTTTAGCAGTATTATTGCTATAATATAGCAATGGATCCTCAACTGATTCTGGCACAATAATAGAGCCCGCAAAATGAATCACTGCATTGACATTATACTTTTCGATAACATCTTCTACTAATGATATATCCGATATATCGCCAACAACCAGCTCGGCATCCTCTGCAATTGCCCATTCTTTACCAGTGCTAAGGTTATCAATAATAACCACTTTTTCACCAGCATCTAATAAATTCAACACCATATGGCTGCCAATATAGCCCGCACCGCCTGTAACTAGAACTGTCATCAATTATCCTTTGTTAACTTTTTATAAATAATATACTTTTAATTCAATTTAAATTCATATCAAATTGCCCTATATATATCGTTAATTATATTGTTAAACATTAATATTGAGAGCCTTTATGCCTTACCCTATTAAAAAAGCTGTGTTTCCTGTCGCTGGTTTAGGAACACGTTTTTTACCAGCAACCAAAGCAATGCCTAAAGAAATGCTAACAGTTGTAGATAAACCCCTTATTCAATATGCCGTTGAAGAAGCAATGGAAGCAGGCATCGAGCATTTTATTTTTGTAACAGGCCGTAATAAAAATGCCATAGAAGATCATTTCGACCGCCAATATGAATTAATGAATATCCTAAAAGAAAAAGGCAAAATTGAACAAATAACAATTTTAGAACGCGATTTACCAAGCGCGGGCCAAACGAGCTTTACCCGCCAACAAGAGCCACTTGGCCTTGGTCATGCCGTTTGGTGTGCGCGTCATTTAATTGGCAAAGAGCCATTTGCATTATTATTACCAGACATGTTGGTTCAATCCAAAACGGGTGCTTTAAAACAAATGATTCAGGGCTATGAAAAACATGGCAATAATGTAATTGGTTTGCATGAAGTACCCAAAAGTGAAGTCGATCAGTATGGCATTGTTAAAACTGAGAATATGGAAGATGGCCAACTAAAAATTACCAATATGGTAGAAAAACCAAAAATCGAGGATGCGCCGTCTAACCTAATGATTATGGGGCGTTATATTTTACAACCAGAAATTATGATGCTGCTCGAAAATCAAAACAAGGGCGCGGGTGGTGAAATTCAGTTAACCGATGCTATGTTGAAATTACTCGATTTCCAAAAATTCACAGGCGTTAGTATCGACGGCAAATTATTTGATTGCGGCAGTAAGTTAGGCTTCTTGTCTGCAAATGTATCATACGCGTTAGACCATCCAGAATTAGGCGAAGAGTTTAGAGAAAATATCAAAAAAATGCTTAAACTCTAACCTAACAAACCATAATTTTATAAATCTGTGTAAACAAAAGGGAGCCTTAAAGCTCCCTTTTTTAATTCTAATTATTTAGTGTTTTAGTAGCTTAAGCTCAAACCAAGCGTTGCGCTAAGGTCTTTTTTCCACCCAGGGCTAGATGTAACTTTGTGGCTACTAGAAACACCAGCATAAACGCCAATATTATTATTCAAATCATAATTAACTTCAACTTCACTCGAAACATATGTGCCTGTGGTAGGGCCAGAAATAATAACATCATATTCGCCATTAACAGATGCAGATAGTTGGTCGGTTATTTCAAAGTCTATGCCACCTTCAACTTTAATTCTTTTAGTATTGGTAACTGCAGCTGTGTTTCTTAAATATTCGCCAGAAACGGATACAAAACCAGAAGTATTTTTAGTAAATTTTGCCACCATTTTAGCATCTGCTCCATAAGCATGCTGAATATTTGCGCCAACACCATCAAATTTACGGTAAGCATATTGCCCAGCAACTTCAAAGGCTACTTTATTATTCATATTATATGTCGTGCCAAGCCTTGTGCCAAAAACCGTTTCATTTTTACTAGGTGCAGAAACAACTGCAAAAACCTTACGTTTATTAAATGTCTCGACAAAGATTGTCATCGCAGGGTCAACATCATAATTTATGCGCAATGTCGCGCCAATTTCATTAAAGTCTTTTGCTGTTTCAGCAAAGTCAGGGCCAGCCGTTTGAGCAGTTGCATCATGCAAATTGCTAATATACGAACCTGTTAAAGAAACACCCCAATTTCCAAACATTTTTTCTGCAAAAGTGTCAATTTCTAAGTCATGATATCTGCCAGTTTCAGCAGGCAATGGCGAAGTAGATGTAAAAGACTTTACTTCATAATTACCCGTAAGACCAAATGCAAAATCACCTTCTTTTTTAACTAATAAATCTAACTCACTATTGCCAACAGAATATGCGGGCGTGCCGCCAATTTCATATGCCAGTGATGTCATTAATGATGTGCTAAAGTCTAGCCCACCATTCTGTGTCTCAAACGAAATAAAGGGTCTAAGCTCAACGATCTTTTGCGTATCGGTTGTGGTCGTTGTACCATCATTCACTTGAAAATTTCTATAAGTTGCCGAAACCTCAATTGATGCACTAAAATTAGAATTACCACCGCCCGTTGGTTGCGTAGGTGGCAATGGCATTTGTGGTGGCATCGGCACAGGAACTCCCATTGGCGGCGTTGGGGTTGGATAATTTGTCGGCGGCAATGGTGATGGATAAGCCGTTGGTTCATCGGGTGTTGGATAATGCATATCGCCTGCCAAAGTGGCACCCGCATAACTAATAGCGACAGAAGTTAATAAACATAACTTCAATATTTTATTAATATTTAGTTTAGACTTGGTCATAACAGCCCCAATTTCACTCTTAAGTCATTAATGTCATGGCTACCTTCATCACCGAATTCGCCAAAACTTATTTGGTATAGTGGTAAATGGACAGCGTTAAAATGTGGTTAATAAGCCAAATATTTTATTAACCATACTATAAATATCCTCATTACATCGCCATAAAGTCTATATTTTATACGTTTTAAAATGGAATATCTTTTTAACTATTTGGAAACCATAAAGCCAATTTTATCAAGTAGATGGCATTTTGCGTCAAAAATTAGGACTTATTTAGGGATACAAATTTATATTCAACTCCAAACAACCGAACTATTTGTATTGTGTAAGTGAGGATAAAATGGATTTTGCAACGATTGGCGGCATGTTCGCGGGTTTTGCTCTTATTATAACAGCAATGATTTTGGGCGGCGGTGTTGGCCAATTTGGCGACACCCAGTCAGCACTTATCGTAGTCGGCGGCGCAATCGCTACCACATTAATGCGGTTTTCACTTAAAGGTGTGGGTTCTGCTTTAATACTGGGTTCCAAAATGGCCTTCGCGGGCAAAGATATTCAACCCCGCGCCATGTTAGATGAAATCACAGAACTTTCAGAAATCATGCGTAAAAATGGCCCGCTAGGCTTAGAAGAAGTAAAAATCGAAGATGATTTCCTTAAAAAAGGCGTTCAATATATTGCCGACGGTTACGAAGATGACGTCATTAGAGAAAATTTAGAACGCGAACGCGATCAAAACCTAACTCGGTTAGCCGAAGGTCAACGTTTTTACAAAGCCCTTACCGATAGCGCACCAGCGTTTGGCATGATTGGTACCTTAGTGGGTTTGGTGGCTATGTTAGGCAATATGGAAGACCCTTCGAAAATTGGCCCTTCTATGGCCGTTGCGCTGTTAACCACACTTTATGGTGCGGTTATTGCCAACGTTATTTGTCAACCCGTTGCCGATAAGCTAGATGCAAAATTCATAGTCGAAGAAGTAAACCAATCGATGATTATTGACGGCGTCATTCAAATTAGAAATAACGCTAGCCCCGATTTAATTAAGGAAGCACTTGCCGCTTATCTTCCCTACGCCATGCGTACTGGTTTAACAGATGATGCAAGTGATGAAGCCGCTGCATAATCAAACCAAAAGTGTAAATTGATATGGAAAAAAAAGTTGTAGAAGGCGCACCAGAGTGGATTGTATTATTCGCCGATTTAATGAGTTTACTTGTGGTGTTTTTCGTACTCATTATTTCATTTTCAATACAAGATGATAAAAAATTGCAAGTGGTAGCAGGCTCCATGAAAGAAGCCTTTGGCGTTCAAAAAGAGCGTAAAACCTCTGGTATGATTGAGGTTGACGGCACACCAATACACGACTTTACCCGCAAACCTGCATTAGTCGAAAACAATAAAGACACCGATTTCGCCGATGAAGAGCATAACCAAAAACGCCAACAAGGTTCAGAAGCCAATACCTATGATATTGAAAAAACAGAAATAGAGCGCCCGCGTCAATTCGCAACCGCAGCAGCTTCTTTGCGCCAAGCATGGCAAGAAATGCCCGAGCTTTCCGAAATTTCAAACAATATTCAAATGGAAGAAAGCCCAGATGGATTAAATATTCAGTTAATCGATGAAGATGGCCGCTCAATGTTCCGTTCAGGCTCGGCACAACCTTATAATAGAACCCGTAAACTACTTGCGAAAATGGCACCAATTCTATCGGCATTGCCTAACCGTATTTCAATCACTGGTCATACAGATAGTGCAATTTTACGCAATGAAACGGGCTAT
>JABSRY010000247.1 GCA_013214985.1 Hyphomicrobiales bacterium | reverse complement strand
AGCTAGAACGTCAACATCCATATTCGAAATTCACCCAAAAAGGCATGATGCACGCGATTGATTCGTATTTTAAAATACGGGCTTATGACGATGTTGCTTATACGGCCGATCGCTATATTATTCTTTACCCGCGGGCTCATGATGTTAAAAAAGCCTATTATTTACGTTCCGAAGCTTATTATATCCGCATTGCGGACATTAAGCGCGATCAGGAAATTACGGTAAAGGCTCAAAAAGCCCTAAAGTCACTGATTAGGAAATTCCCTTCTTCAAAAGAAGGTAAATTGGCACGCAAAAAATTATTAATTACTTATGATTTATTAGCAGCTAAAGAATTAGAAGTTGGCCGTTATTATTTAGGTAAACGCAACTTCCCTGCTGCTATTAACCGCTTTAAAGAAGTGGTAGATAAGTATGAAACAACCAAGCAAATTGAAGAAGCGTTAGCGCGTTTGGTTGAATCCTATTTAGCGCTTGGGTTGCGCGATGAAGCGAAAGCCAATGCTGCATTATTAGGCCGTAATTACCGTTCTGGCGAATGGTATGGTTATGCCTATACTTTGTTAAACAAATCATAGGATAAGCATGAATGCTTGATAGTTTATCCATTCAAAATATTGTTTTAATTGAGAAATTAAACTTAAAATTTGAAAGTGGGTTAAGTGCCTTAACTGGCGAAACAGGTGCAGGCAAATCTATTTTATTAGATAGTTTGGGTTTAGCACTTGGTGCGCGGGGCGATGCGTCATTAGTGCGTCATGGCTGCGAAAAGGGCACAATAGTTGCAAGTTTTGAGCTTGAAATTGACCATGAAAGTTTTGCAATTTTAGCCGAAAACGACATCGAACATGAAGGCGATATGATCTTAAAGCGGGTGCAAAGCTCGGATGGGCGCAGCAAAAGTTTTATAAATGATCATCCTGTATCTTCTAAATTATTAAAACAAGTTGGCGATAAGCTAATTGAAATTCATGGGCAGCATGATAATCGCGCATTGGCAGATACAAGTGCCTATATTGGTTTGTTAGATTCGTTTGGGGGGCTTACCCAAACCACGCAAAAAATTGGCAAGTTATGGGATGTTTGGCAAATTGCAAAACGCCAAGTTAAAAACCATGAGGCCGCATTGGCTAAAGCCCAAGCCGATGAAGAATATACCCGCCACGTGCTCGCCGAGCTTGAACAATTATCGCCCTCGAGTGCCGAGGAGCAAGAGTTAGCAGATGAGCGCGCTAAATTACAATCCTCTGAAAAAGTATCTAGTGATGTAAGCACTGCGCTTAAACATTTATATAAGGATGGTGGGGTTGAGAAACGTATAAACTCTGCAATGGTTTCCTTAGAGAAAAACGATTTAAATATTGAAGAATTAGTAAGGCCATCCGTTGAAGCGTTAGACCGCGCACTGGTGGAGCTGCAAGAAGCCCGCGAGCAAATTGCTGAATTATCGCGAAATTTAGAGTTTGACCCAATGCGGCTAGACGAGGTTGAAGAACGCTTATTTTCGTTACGGGCAGCGGCAAGAAAACACGGCGTTATGGTGGATGATTTGCCAGAATTGTTAGAAAAATTTCGAGCTATAATTGTGAGCCTTGAAGGCGATCAGGTTAAAGCAGATGCGCTTTATGCCGCTATGAATGATGCTAAAGACAAATATAGTGTTGCGGCACAAAAACTAAGCGATAAACGCTTAAAATTTGCTAAGATATTAGAAAATGCTGTCACCGGTGAATTGCCACCGCTTAAATTAGAGCGGGCGATATTTTACTGTATTTCAAAAAATATGGGTGAGGCTGGGGCGTCTCGTACTGGGTTTGATGATGTTAGTTTTGAAGTGATGACCAACCCAGGTACAGCGGCTGGCGCTTTAATGAAAGGTGCATCTGGCGGCGAACTTGCGCGTATTATGCTATCGCTAAAAGTATCTTTAGCCGATAAAGGCAGTGCGCCTACTTTGATTTTTGATGAAATAGACACAGGGGTTGGTGGCGCTGTAGCCGAAGCAATTGGCTCGCGTTTAGCAAGGTTGGGGGAAAATGTGCAAGTGGTAACAGTTACGCATTCACCGCAGGTTGCTGCATCTGCAACGCATCAATTTGTGATTTCAAAATCGGCAAATGCGGATGATAAAATGATTACTGATGTGAGATTGTTGAGTACGCACGAGCGCCACGAAGAAATTGCAAGAATGTTGGCGGGTGCTATAGTAACAGATGAAGCGCGTGCAGCCGCACAAAAATTGCTCAATATTTAAATTAGAATTTTAGGTAAAATTATGGCTAGAAAACCGATAGCTGTCAAAAAATTAACGCCAATGTTAGCAAAGATGGAACTTGAGCGTTTGGCATTAAATATTGCCAAACACAATAAAGCCTATCATGCTGAAGATGCGCCGATAATTAGCGACGCTGCATATGACGCGTTGATAAAACGCAATGCAGATATTGAAGCGGCTTTTCCAGAACTTAAACAGGTTAATAGCCCATCTGACCTTGTTGGTTTTAAGCCGCTTGATAAGTTTGATAAAATTACCCATAGCATACCCATGTTATCGTTAGGCAACGCGTTTAATAAACAAGATGTTATAGATTTTTATGACAGAATTGACCGTTTTTTAGGGCTAAATGGTAAAGAAATTAAACTAACTGCCGAACCGAAAATAGACGGTTTAAGCGCATCTTTGCGTTATGAAAAAGGTGTTTTAGTAAGTGGTGCAACCCGCGGCGACGGGCAAATTGGCGAAGATGTAACGCTTAACTTTAAAACTATTAGTGAAATTCCGCACAAACTATTGGGCGATAATATACCCGATATTGTGGAGGTGCGCGGCGAAGTTTATATGAGCCATGCCGAGTTTAAAGCGCTTAACGAGCGTCAATTGGCGGCGGATGCAAAAATATTTGCCAACCCCCGAAACGCTGCCGCAGGTTCGATCCGCCAATTAGATAGCCGCATTACGGCTAGCCGTAACCTGCATTTCTTTGCCTATGCGCAAGGCGAGGTTAGCACCAAAAGCACACAGGGTGATTTTGAATTTGAATCTCAAATGGGTATGATAGAGCAGTTTAAACAATGGGGCTTTGCGGTAAACCCTTTAATGCAAATGTTTGACAATGCCGAGCAATTGGTTGCTCATTATACCAAAATTGAAGAATTACGCCCAACATTGGGCTATGATATTGATGGCGTGGTCTACAAAGTAAATGCGCTAGATTTGCAAACGCGGTTAGGCTTTGTATCGCGTGCACCACGTTGGGCAATTGCTCACAAATTCCCTGCCGAAAAAGCCCGTACTATTATTAATGATATCGAAATTCAAGTGGGGCGTACGGGTGCATTAACCCCTGTTGCGCGTTTAGAGCCTGTTTCGGTTGGTGGGGTTGTGGTGTCGAACGCAACTCTACATAATGAAGATGAAATTGCCCGTAAAGATGTGCGCATTGGCGATACGGTTATTATTCAACGGGCGGGTGATGTTATCCCTCAAATTGTTGAAGTGGTGCTAGATAAGCGCAAAGCTGATAGCGTTGCTTTCGAATTCCCTCGGTTTTGCCCAGAATGTGGCAGTAAAGCAGACCGTGAGATTAACCCCAAAACAGGTAAAGAAGATGCGATTAGGCGCTGTGAAGGTGGTTTAATTTGTAAAGCGCAAGTGGTCGAGCGATTGCGGCACTTTGTATCGCGCAACGCCTATGATTTTGATGGCTTAGGTGCAAAGCAAGTTGAGCAGTTTTACAATTGGGGCATCATTAAAAATGCGGCCGATATTTTTGATATTGAAGCAGGCGATGGCGATAAATGGGATACCATTAGAAAGCGTGAAGGCTGGGGCGATCAAAGTGTCGATAAATTATTTAAGGCGATAAATGATCGACGCAAAATTGGGCTGGATCGGTTTATTTTTGGGCTTGGTATTCGGCATATTGGCGAAACAACGGCAAGAATGCTCGCCCGTAGTTATGAGAATATAGAAACATTTTTACCCGCAATGAAAGCCGCTGCAATTCCGATTGGTACCGATGGCAGTTTAATTAACGAAGCTTATGCCGATTTGGTGAATTTAGATGGGGTCGGGGATGTTGTTGCATTGTCACTGGTACAGTTTTTTGCCGAAGAAAATAATGTTAATTTCATCGACAAATTACTGGATGCGGTTACGACTATTCCGCTTGAAAAGGCCGATGATAGCTCGCCAGTGGCGGGTAAGGTTATGGTATTTACAGGCTCGTTAGAAATTATGACCCGTAACGAAGCCAAAGCCAAAGCCGAAAGTTTGGGTGCTAAAGTTACAGGCAGTGTTTCTAAAAAAACCGATATTTTAGTTGCGGGGCCTGGGGCTGGTAGCAAGCTTAAAAAAGCCGAATCATTAGGTATTCAAGTGTTAACCGAAGAAGAATGGATTTAATTAGCCAATAGCTAAAGGGGGATTATTTTAATGGCAGAAAATATTGTACATATGGCATTGGTTGTAAAAAATTATGATGAGGCTATAGCCTATTATACCCAAAAGCTGAATCTTACCTTGCTTGAAGATAAAAATATGGGGTTCGATAAAGCGCTTAATGCCGATAAAAGATGGGTTAGAGTAGCGCCCAATGCCAATAGTGGTTTCAGTTTATTGCTAGCACAAGCCAAGAATGATTGAGGTAGTCCCCAATAATGAGACAGTGACTTAAGCTACAATTTTTGCTTGACTGGTTTTTAACCGGACGAGGAA
>JABSRY010000246.1 GCA_013214985.1 Hyphomicrobiales bacterium | reverse complement strand
ATGTTCAACAATTTAACAATGGCATTTGCTGCCGCTTCATCGCTTATTAAATCGGTTATTACATTGGCTCTTAACGCCGCCAAAATTGCTTTGGCTTTATCAGCACCACCTGCCATTGCAAGCACTTGTTTGCCTTTTAAATCCTCATAATGTAGCCCAACCTTTAGCTCATTAACTGGTGCATCAACTAAACTGCCATTAATGTCTAAAAAGCTACCCAATAAATCTGAAACCGCGCCTTTAGCGCATACTTCTAAACGCTCTTCTTCGCTCATCATGCCCGTTGAAACCACATGAGAACCCTCACCTAATGCACCCAGACCAATCACAAACAAATCGGCATCTTGAGCCATTGTTAATAATTCTTGAACAAATTTTTGCGATTGAAATTGGCGTTTTTCTTCTAAATTAGTTGCGATGTACGGCACAGGTAAAAAATAGCCCAACCCACCTAAATGACGAGATAATGGCAATACAACATCGTAAGGGTTTGCAGCTAACGAGCGGTATAAACTGCCTGCAATAGAATAGATCTTAACATCTGGCCTGTCTATTTTAATAAGTTGCTTAACCGCCGATGTGAGCGTGCGACCTTTACCAACACCAATAGATTTGGTAGATTTATTCTCTAAATAAGTTTGTAAAAACCGTGCTCCAGCAGCGCCAATTGCTGGGTAATGCCGATCACTATCATCGCAATCTTCAACAAGGTCGGGTACAATAAGGCACGATTTAATACCAAATTTATCTATCAAAATATTTTCTAAATTAATGCATGCATGCGGTACATTTTCGACATAGGCCTTAATAATGCCAAGCTTTTGAGCAAGATTAATTAGACGATGAATTTTTACTTTAGAAACCCCCAAACGCTCAGCAATTTGGGTTTGGCTTAAGCCACCAATGTAGGAAAGCCAAGCGGCACGCGCTGCTAAGTCATGATTAACATCAAAATTTGTTTGCACAATATTGTTTTTAATATTCTCGACCAACTCAACCAATTTATATTGTCTCCAATATGCGTCCATCTATCCGTTCGAGTGTAATAAATTACACTACATGAAATTAATTACAGTCAAGCAGGATTCTAGATGAGAGTCAATAAGAATATTAACATTTGGCTTGTTAGGCTAGGGTCAGTGTCTAATTAAACGCACATTGCCCCACATCACCGCTTTGCAAGCCTTTCCTAAACCATTTAACCCGTTGTTCACTTGTGCCATGGGTAAAACTTTCTGGCACAACGTAACCTTGGGCTTTTTTCTGTAAGTTATCATCGCCAATTGCTGTGGCGGCCTTTATGGCGCTTTGTACATCACCTTCTTCTAAATACCCAACTTGATCTTCGGCACGCTTTGCCCAAACGCCAGCAAAACAATCTGCCTGTAATTCAATTTTTACGGAAAGCTTATTGCCTTCCTCTCGGCTTAAGCGCGAGCGTTGTTGCTGAACTTTACCCGAAATACCCAATATATTTTGAACATGATGCCCAACTTCATGCGCAATGACATAAGCCCGAGCAAATTCACCCTTAACACCAAATTCTCTATCCATCTGATTGAAAAACGCTAAATCTATGAATATTTTTTTATCAGGTGGGCAGTAAAATGGCCCTGCGGCCGATGTTTGCTGGCCACATGCGGTTGCGGTGGTTAGGTTTTTAAACACCTGCAACTTTGGTTCTTGGTAAGTGCGCCCCATTTCTTTAAAAATTTGATGCCAAATATCTTCTGTAGAACCTAGCACCTCTTGCACAAATTGTATTTTTTTGGTTTCATCAGCAGATGACTTATAGGTACCACTGCTTTGCGTTTGTTGCGCAGGTTGCTGCGTACCGCCGCCGCCCATTAACAGATCAAGCGGGTTAATGCCTAATAGCCAAGCAATGCCGACCATAATAACAATGCCCCAAATACTAACTTTGCCACCACGTCCACGCGGCAAACGCAATCGCCGCCCCCCACCAGATCGCCCAAAGCTCATACCTCGCCTAGAAGTTTGCCCTCTTACATCATCTACATTATTACTTTTGCGAAATTTATCCCAACGCATGGCGCACCTCTAGCTTTACAATCTCGCTTTTAACCTAGTCTTCATTTAGCGCCCGTTCAACCACTTTCTCTAAAGGTTCAAGCATATATTCTAATGGTGTGCGACTGCCCGTTTCTATCAAAATCTCGGCGGGCATGCCAGGTAACACTGGTTCTCTAATTTTCGCAAGTTCTTCTTCTGCAATAGATATTTGTATTAGATAGTAACTTTCGCCAGTTTGTTGGTTAACAATGATATCTGGCGAAATATTTTCGACAAGGCCTTGCACCAAAGGTGTTGAGCGCATTTTAAATGCCGACAACCGCACCCTTACTTTTTGTTGAAGAAAAATATTATCAATATCGATCGCACCAATTTTTGTTTCAATCACTAAATTATCTTCGGTCGGAACAATTTCCAATATGGGGCTACCAGCAGGAATAACCCCACCAATTGTAAAAATATTCAGCGAAATAATCGTACCATCTTGTGGTGCCAAAATATTAAGCCGTCTAAAAACATCAGTAGTGCCGATAAGTTGACTTTGCAATTCGAATATTTTTTCGCGATTTTCCAAAATATTTTGCGCTACTTCTTGGTCAAATTGTTTTTGCAATTGCAAAATTTCTAATTTCGCTTCGGCCTGCGTTACGCTAGCGCCCGAAATTTCGGCTTTTAGTCGCCCAACCTCACCCTCTACATTGGCTTTGTCGCGTTTTTTGCTAATGATATCGGATAAGGAAACAATCTTCTTTCTAACCAAAATTTTCGAACGATCAAGCTCGTCATTTAAAAAATCCAACTGCAACATTGCAGCTGTTTTTTGCGATTCTAAACCTAGTTTTTTTTCATCTAACTGCTGAATTTTTTGTTGCAAAATAGAGGCTCTACCCTCTAGCAAATCTTTATGCGCAACAAACAAGCTCTGCTGCACTTTCATAATTTCTCTAATATTAATATCGGCTTTTTGCGCTAATAATTCATCGCTAAATGTTAAACTATTAGCATGCTCTTGCTCGGCATTTAACCTATTTAGAGTAGCAAAAGCGGTGTTTAGCTTTATATTTAGAAACTCTATCCGCGATCGGATTTGTGTTTTATCAAGCTCTATTAACACCTCACCCTGTTTTACTTTATCGCCATCCTTAATGTATATTTTACTAATGATGCCGCCTTCAAGATGTTGAATGGTCTTGCGTTTACCTTCGACCACCACAATGCCTTGTGCCGAAACACCCTTGGCCAAATTTGCCATCGTCGCCCATAAAACAAAACCACCAAAACCAACAATCGAAATAAATAGACCAATATTAATTAAGGCATTTAGGCTAAGGCTTTTGCCAGCATCATGGCCAAATTTCAAATTTGATAATTGGGGTTGAAGCTGCTCACTCATGATGCCACCTCTTTAAAATTATTAGCCGCTTTTTGCTGATCTTCACGCATTTCGAGCAAAATTTGTTTTGTCGGGCCAAATTTATGCACTGAGCCATCCTCAATTAATAATAGCTTATCACTATGCTGCAATAAATTCATTGCATGGCTGATTATGATAACCGTAATATTTTGTTGCTTCATGGCATTAATCGCCGCCGCGAGTGCCATTTCACCCTTAGTATCTAAACTTGCATTGGGTTCATCTAACAAAATTACCGCAGGACTATCAAAAAACGCTCGAGCCAAGCCAACGCGCTGGCGCTGGCCGCCCGAAAGGTGGCTACCACCGCCGCCAATGTCAGTTTCATAACCTTGCGGTAATGCAAGAATTAGCTCGTGGCAATTGGCAGCTTTTGCGGCTTTGATGACATCTTCATCATTAAATTTTGTAAAACGTGCTATATTTTGTTTAACACTGCCTTCAAATAGCTCGACATCTTGCGGCAGATAGCCAATAAAGCCCGCTCTATCTTCAGTATGTAAGTTATAAACCTCGGCGCCGTCTATTTTTACATTGCCTTGGTTTGGCGCCCAAACACCTGCCAAAAACTGCATTAATGTGGTTTTACCACTGGCGCTATTGCCAATTATGGCCAAAACTTCACCAGCATTTAGGCTAAAATTTATACCCTTTAAAATGGTTTTTTGCACCCCTGCTGGCGAGCCAACCAAGCGCTCGACACTTACATTGCCTTTTGGCTTGGGCAAGCGAATATTCTCGTCATCATTTTCAGACAACATCAACATTGTTTGTAAGCGTTTACGGGCAGCCCGTGCTGACACAAAACCGCGCCAAGAGCCAATGGCTTGTTCAACAGGTGCAAGCGCGCGACCAGTAATTATGGATGCTGCAATAATGATGCCTGGGGTAATTTCCTGCCCAATTGCCAAATACCCCCCTGCCGCCAAAATAAAAATTTGAACAATGATTCTAAAGGCTTTTGACCAACCCATTAAAATCGAAATTCGGTTAGAGGCGGTTGTTTGGCCATTGATCATATCTGCATGGTTTTTACGCCAAGTTTCGCCAATATGGTTGATCATGCCCATGGCTTTAATAGCACTGGCGTTTCTTAAAGATGTTTCGGCAAAACTACTGGCTTTTGCACCTTGCTCTGATGCTTCTTTGAGTGGCGAGCGCGAGAAAAACTCGGCCATAATAGCCGTAATGAAAATAAGTATAGCCGCGCCTAACGCAATCGAGCCTAATAAAGGGTGCATTATATAGACAATTAGTAAATAAAATGGCGTCC
>JABSRY010000245.1 GCA_013214985.1 Hyphomicrobiales bacterium | reverse complement strand
GCAATATTGCACAAGCGCAATTTAGTAGAGACACGAAATGACATATAAAGATAGAGATAAGCTAAAAGCATTTGATGATGCGCTTAAGAAAGCTAAAAAGCCAAAAGAAGTTGTACAAAAAAGCGACCATAACAAAGCAATGGGCAACGCATATAAATATGCAACCGAGTTATTTGCAGGTTTTGTTATTGGGGGCATTATGGGCTGGTCAATCGATAAGTGGTTAGAAACAAAACCTTTATTCTTGATTATCTTCATATTCGTAGGGGCTGCTGCTGGCATATTAAATGTCATAAAGTCATCCACCCGCGATTATGAAGCGCAACAAAAAGCCCAGTTAGATGATGCTAAAGGCGATAAGAATTAATTGGTGGGCTTACATTTAAGCCGCTGCAGGAATAAGATAAATAGGTCAACTATTTGATTTAAAAGGAAGAGTATATGTCAGCAACTGAGCAACATGGCCCAATGGCACAGTTCGAAATTACGCGCTATAAAGAAATTCATATAGCGGGTTATGATCTATCTTTTACAAATTCAGCCTTAATGATGGTAATTGCAGTTATCGGCATTACATTATTTACAATTTTAAGCATGCGTGGTCGCTCAATCGTACCAGGCAGATGGCAATCCCTTGCCGAGCTATCCTACGAATTTATAGCAGGCATGATCCGTGAAAATATCGGCACAGCAGGTCTTAAATTCTTCCCATTCGTGTTCTCACTATTCATGTTTGTATTATTTCTAAACCTAATCGGCATGGTACCTTATTCATTTACAGTTACTAGCCATATCGCTGTAACCTTCGTACTTGCATTTGCGGTTTTCTTAGTCGTAACAATTTACGGTTTCATGAAACATGGCATCGGCTTCCTTAAGCTATTCGCACCAGCAGGCTTGCCAATCTATATGTATCCAATCATTACACCCATCGAAATCGTGTCATACCTAACCCGCCCACTTAGCTTGTCAGTACGTTTGTTTGCTAACATGCTTGCAGGCCATACAATGCTTAAAGTGTTTGCGGGCTTTGTTATTGCACTTGGCTTCTTAGGTGTTATTCCTTTAGTGGTTATTGTTCTATTTACAGGCCTAGAATTCTTAGTGGCAGTGTTGCAAGCTTATGTTTTCGCAATCCTGACATGTATCTATTTAAATGATGCAGAAAACCTGCATTAGTCAAATCAAAGTGGAGGGCTTTTGCTCTCCATTATCCATTAGAGCATTCGCTCTAGTATTAATTGGAGAATATTCTCCAAAACCTCATTGAGGATATTCCTCAATTATTTTTATCTTAAGGAGATAAATCATGGAAGCAGACGCAGCAAAATACATTGGCGCTGGTATAGCATGTTTAGCACTACTTGGTGCTGGTATCGGTATTGGTAACATTTTCGGTAGTTACCTTCAAGGTGCTCTACGTAACCCTGCAGCAGCAGCTAGCCAACAAACTAACCTATTACTAGGTTTCGCGTTGACAGAAGCTACTGGCCTGTTTGGTCTTGTTATCGCATTTATCATTCTTTTCTCATAAGATTTAGAATAATGAATTAGCTGACTTGGCTTATAATAGTGGGTTATCCCTGAGTGAACTCAAGTCAGCACCCTTCATTTTTTGAAGGCAGACCATATTTATGGCGGTCTTAAAACATTTCATAAAAAGATTTTAGAGTTTAAAACAAGTTTTGTTTAAAATTCATTGGAAATAGTGGAGCTAGATATGCCTCAGTTAGATTTTTCGACTTACTTGCCGCAAATTTTTTGGCTGTTTGTCACATTCATTGCGCTTTATATCATTATGGCAAAAGTTGCGCTACCGCGTATTGGCGAAGTAATCGAAGAACGCCGTGACCGTATTGCAGATGATTTAGACAATGCACAACGTCTGCGTGGCGAAACCGATGAAGCCATCGCTTCTTACGAAAAAGCGCTAAAAGATGCCCGTGCTAAAGCTGTAGATATTGGTCAAACAACTAAAGACGCATTATCTGCAAAAGGTGCCGAGCGAAGCAAAAAATTAGAAGCTGAACTTGCTAAAAAGCTTGCGCAGGCAGAAACCAAAATAGCTGCAATGACCGATGCTGCAATGGCAGAAGTTGGCGCTATTTCTACAGAAACAACTGCTAACCTTGTATCCGTATTACTGGGTGAAAAAGCAGATGCCAAAAAAATTAGCAAAGCTGTCGAAGCTCAGCTTGCATCTTAAGGGGTAATAATATGTTTTCAGATCCTACTTTTTGGGTTGCCGTTGGTATGGTTGGCTTTTTAGCCTTATTGGGCTATTTGGGCGTTCATAAGCTTGCTATCAAAGCATTAGATGACCGCGCAGATGCCATCAGAAATGAGCTAGATGAAGCTCGTCGCTTAAAAGAAGAAGCACAAAGCATGCTTGCCGAATATGAGCGTAAGCAAAAAGCGGCTGTTGAAGAAGCGCAATCTATTATTGAGCAAGCCAAAGCAGAAGCCGAAAGCCTAGCAGTTGAAACCGAGCAGAAATTGAACGATTCTATCGATCGCCGTACAAAAATGGCCGAAAATAAAATCCTTCAAGCACAGCTTCAAGCCCGCAAAAATGTTCAAGCTTATGCTGCCGATATTGCAGTTCTAGCAACCGAAGAAATTCTAACGAACGATTTAAGCAAGACAAAAGCCAACAGCTTAATTGATGAAAGCATTGCGTCTCTAAAAATACGCTTAAACTAAGCATAAGTTAAAATAAAATTATAAAGCTCGGCATTTAGTCGGGCTTTTTTTACGTCAATTTTTTGAATTGGACAAAGGTACAATTCAAAGGCATATTTCATTTATTTAAGGAATTAAAATGAAATATGAAACACCATTATTTGTAATATTAGCATGTGTTAGCTCTTGGGCAATTATCACCGTTTTAGCGCGGGTATTATTGCTAACTTATGGTTTTGCACCCGCAACATTCGTGTTCATTCAAATGCTGGCTGGTGGCCTAACATTGGTACTGCTCAGCCATAAACGCATCAAGGTTTTCGGCCTAAGCCCGCTTAAACAATTGCATACATGGGGTTTTGGCTTTTTCAGGGTTATATCTGCAAGTTTTTATGTCGGCAGCCTACTTTATGTCAGCGCGACAAATGGTGCTTTTTTAGGCGCTACCAATGTTATTATGAGCGTGCTGTTTGTTTGGCTTATCCTTAAACGCAAACCAAAGCTAATAGAGCTTCCTGGCCATCTTATAATATTAGTAGGCTGGTATCTTCTAGTAGGGCAATTAGATAACCAATTTTCAAACCCAGCAGTTTGGATGATGCTTTTCTCGCAAATAATCATTAGTTTCGCCATAATTCTAGCCGAAACCCACCCAATGAATCAAAATAACAATAGTGGCGATACGCTCTACCTGACTGGCATAATTCTATTGGCAAGCGCCATAATTTTACTAATTCTGTCCTATCTAGCATCCATATTCGAAGCGCAATTGCCCGAGAGCTTTTATCCCGAAATCAGAGCCCATGTTTCCAATTTTATGCTGCAAGATATATTCAACCCATATGCGTGGATATTTGGCATTTTTATGGGCGCAATTTTTAGAGCCGCCTCTATTTACTATTCGTTGCGTGCGGTAAAATTGACCACAACCGAGTTTTACCTAGGGTCAATGAGCATAATGCCATTCTTAATTTTTGGTTTAGAATATATCGCCATGCAACTAAATTATTTACCCAGCAAGGCATTCGAAGCCCAACCTTTTATATTGGGTAGCCTAATGACACTCGGCTGCCTTTATATTATCTATTTTAAACGCAATAAATAATAACTATTGAGCGGTCCACCCACCATCAACAGGTATCGAAGTACCCGTCATTTGCTCGGCAGCATCACTGCATAAAAACACAGCCAATTGTCCCAATTGCTTGACTTCCACAAAGGTTTTAGAAGGCTGTTTTTCACTCAATAATGCATCAATGGCCGATTTTTTATCGCCCGTAACTTTCGCCTTGTTTAGAATTTGTTGCTCAATAAGCGGCGTTAGCGTAAAGGCGGGGCAAATCGCATTTGAAGTAATATTAACCTCAGCAGTTTCAAGCGCAACCTCTTTGGTTAGACCAACAATACCATGTTTTGCCGCCACATAGGCCGATTTGCCGGGCGATGCCACCAAACCATGCACGGATGCAATATTAATGATTCGCCCCCAATTTGCCTTACGCATATTCGGTAAACATAACCGAACAGTATGAAAAGCACTCGATAAGTTAATGGCAATAATATCATCCCATTTTTGAACAGGAAAATCCTCAACACAAGACACGTGCTGAATGCCAGCATTATTAACCAATATATCTACCATGCCAAATTGCTGATTGGCATTTTCAATCATTTGCTCAATTTCATCGACTTTTAGCATATTGGCATCGCTATAAACAACCTCACCATCGGTAAGCTGCTGAACTGCTTTTATGGCAGCTTCAATATCGTCAGCACTACCAAATCCATTTAAAATCACATTGGTATTTTGTTTGGCAAATTCTAAAGCAATGCCAAGGCCAATGCCCGATGTCGAACCGGTAATAAGAATTGTCTTGTTTTTTAACATAGTTAGCCTATTTTTATTGTTAATTTTACATTATTGTAACAATCTTCTGTCAAAAATACAGTGCTTAATACAAGAAACTGAGGAATATATACTCTGAGTCTTTGAAACTCCGAATATTGTGTTGACGTTTTGATTTAAATAGATTCTCTATTGATTATGAT
>JABSRY010000244.1 GCA_013214985.1 Hyphomicrobiales bacterium | reverse complement strand
AGCCAATGGCAGGAGTTGGTTTTCCGCCCAATGTTTCAACTAGACCATCATAGCGGCCCCCCCCGCAAATGGCATCCTGTGCTCCCAGATTACCGGAAATAAATTCAAAGGTCGTCCGTGTATAATAATCCAGGCCGCGAACCATTTGATGATCCAGTTCGTAAAGAATATTCAATCCGTTTAACAGATTCTGTACTGTACTAAAATGTTCATAACTTCATAGATGTTCAATGATTTCTACTCCGGAGAGAGATTGCGAAATGTACTAAGTAACTTTCTTGATTTTCAAAAATAATATTGCCCCAACTTGGCGTTGGTGGTTGTACCCCAACTCCTAAATAACTCAAAGTAGCTTCCAATAACACGGTTGTTGATATACCCAATGTACCAAACACAATTAGTGATGAAACCAGATGAGGCGTGATATGCTTGAATAATATTCGAACCCTTGAAGCACCTAATGACCGCTCAGCATCAATAAATTCACGCTCTGAAAGCGATATTGTTTCGGCATACATAATACGTGCAACTTGCACCCAATTGACCATGGCAATTACCATTGCGACAATCCAAATACTTGGTTTAAAGATAGCCGCCAAAACAATGGCCAATAAAAGCGCTGGGAAAGCCATCATTAAATCGGTAAAGCGCATTAATATACTACCAATTAGTCCCCGAAAATAACCTGCTGTAATACCGACAAATGCGCCGATGGTCACTGCTACGCCATTGGCTACAACACCAATGATTAAAGATGTGCGGCTGCCATGAATGATGCGCGAAAGCAAGTCGCGACCTAAAAGATCGGTACCCAATAAAAACCCAGCTTCGGGGCCAAGCGGCGCACCTTCTAATGTTAGGCCATCAAAAAACTGTTCATTGGGCGAAAATGGCGCAATAAACGGCGCAAAAATTGCTAAAACAACCGCCGTAAAAATAATAATAAGGCCAAATAATGCCAGCTTACGCTTTAGAAGTTTCTTTAAAATAATCACTTAATTTACCTTTTTCGGTTTTCTTAATTTGGACGAATTAAGGAGTAATTTATCAAAAATATTGGCATTTAATGATAGGCAATATTTTTCAATACTGGTTCGATTATCCATTGCTGCTTTGCGAATTAATGCAAAGGCTTGATCTTCATTTAAATCACCATGTTTCATTAAAGCAGAAACACCTCGCAACACTGCTGGTCGGCTGCTTACTATCATTTCGAGACTCTCTAAATGCACTTGTTCAATTTTCATTTTTTCAAAATTAGAAACTGCAAAAACCAATGCGCTAAAGACGCCACTAGATTGGATTGGTTTTGAAATATGAGACACAATATTTTGACTCATCGCCCATTCTAAGCGTCCAGGTAATTCGGACCCTAAAAGCGCTATCAGAGGCACTGGTGGTGCCCCTGATAGCCAGGGAAACAGCTCATCGTAACCGTTGTCTGCATCAACAAAAACCATATCAAAATTCAACTCGCCATTTTGGTAAACATCATCACCTTTAGGAAATTCTGGCCAAGAAATTGTGACTTGCATGCCTAGCCGTTCAAGCTGTCGGGTTAACCGTTTCATGCTTTCACCATTACGGTGTAAGATCAGAGCTTTTTTGCCGTTAAAATTTGGGGTGTAAAATCTGGTCATTTTATCACCGTTAAATAGTCACTATCTTCAAGGCGCTTTAAAGTTGCAATCCGTTTCGAAAATTGTTCTGCATTGAAATTTATCAAATATGGATCAGCAATAATGGGTTGTTTCGCGGCATCAATTATATCGAATTCTAGTGTGGAATTAATGCGCCCGAGCAATGGCGTTAAGCATGCATGATTGGTTTTTGAGTCAATCTTCATCCTGCCCATTGCCGTTTCAAATTCACAAACATATAATGCGTCTTTAACCGCAAGTATTTCGTCCGTCTGCGCAATGGCAACCGATTTACTAATCATATGAACAGTCTCATAACCACTGATTAGAAAACTTGAAATGCTACGATTTCTATTAAAATATTTTGTTACTTTATCTCTAAATATTTCATTCAATGAATTGTCTAGATTCTCAAAATAAACCGCCGTTGACAAATGTCCTTCAGCCGCCTCGGCACCAATATGCTTTAAATCACATTCAGAAAGATCACATGAAATGATAGGGCGTTTAATTGCTAAAAAATCTGAATTCCGTTTGCCTAATTCATGATAGGCTCGAATAAACGCGTAGCTACTATTACCGACCAAATTATTGAGAATAAAATCAGGTTTTTTATGCTCAATTTCATCTATTATACGCTCAACATCAACATCATCCAAAGGTAAATATTTCTCACCCAACACCTCACCATCAACTGATGCGATAAGCTCACGGGCAATACGATTAACCTCCCAACCCCAGACATAATTAGCGCCAACCAGATAAGCATTTTTACCAAAGTGGGTAAACATATGTTCAAATAATGGAATGATATGCTGATTGGGCGCCGCGCCAGTATAAATGATGTTTTCACATACCTCAAACCCCTCATAAGGCGATGTATACCATAATAAAGCATCATATTTTTCAATGATCGGTGTTATTTCTTTTCGACCAATAGAAGTGATTGACCCAATAATTTGTTTGCATTTATCGTGGCGCAACATGCCTTCGCACATTTTATGATATTCATCGATATTACCACCAGGATCACCGATAATGGCATTGAAAGAAATCGGGTTGGATTCATCATCATTAATCTCTTCTATAGCCATTAATGCACCATCAAATAAATCACGACCGATTGCACCATATGTTCCCGTTACAGAAAACAATAAACCCAATGGAATTTCTTTTTTCATTTCACCCTCACAAATACAAAAAGCCTCACAAAACACCCCAATATATTAGAGTGTTTTGTGAGGCTTCATTGCCTAATGTAGTTTTCCTACGATAATTATAGCGTTCTTACATGACGCCTATTCATTAAACCTTATTGTAGTTTTGTTCATCTGTCAAATTAATTTTATTCTTAATTTTCAAATGGTTATAATGTATACTATAAAGAAGTGGGATGTTTCATTAAACTTTGTGTGATTTTTCTTACCGTAAAATTTTCTACGGTGAACCAGATATATATACCCATATTGAGGCTACTTATATCCATTAGATTTGACATTTTATTTAGTTAGCCGCCAAAATAATGTCCCTCATCTCGAACCAACCAATTCGGTTCGAAGTCGTCCCATTTTGGTTTTGATGACTCATCGTCAATTACAGGAATTTCTATCCATCTTCGAATGCTTTCGAACAAACTGGTTGTGTCCCGCTTTCGTGTCGCTTCGGGTTATCATTTAAGCAGCCATTCGTTCAAAAGCCAATGGGCTTTTCCAGACTGACCTTGCCCCTATAAACCGATCCAAATTTATGTAGAGTCAGTTTTAACAATTGGAGCAGATAATGAAGAAGACACAATTTAACGACGAACAGATAATACGAATATTACAAGAACAAAAAAGCAGTATAGCAACCGCCGACCTTTGTCGCAAACACGTCATTGGCAAAAGCACCTTCAACAAATGGAAGTCAAAATATGGCGGCATGGATGTATCTGATGCGCGCAGGTTAAAAACTTTAGAGGATGAGAACCGACGTTTAAAGAACTTGTTTGCCGATGCACATTGGGACATTTCAATGCTGAAGAGTGTGACTGCAAAAAAATGGTAACTGTCAGATAAAGTTTGAACTATTACACATGACAGATGTGCACACACTTTCTTCTCTGCAATTTTCATTGCTTCATTTGTCATATAGTTGATTTAATGAAGGTTTGTAGAATCCATTAATGTACCCGAACAACCACTTGCCTGAATTCTAGTGTAGTTCTGTTTCCCATTTATGTCCTCCTTTAATGCAATTTATGCGGTTAAAGGAGCGAGCGGGACACGACCACACGTGCCAACTCCTACAATTTACCCTAAATATATCACTTCAACTCGGTCCGTTTGTGAATTGGCATCCAAAGTTGACCCACCATTGGCGTTTAAAATTGCCCCCCCTACATTGGAGAATAGGGTCAACTAACGAGCGGCTCTCAATATATAAATACCCTGATGATAACTTAAATAGGTGGGTCAGCTTTA
Source organism: Hyphomicrobiales bacterium (assembly GCA_013214985.1). Classification (GTDB taxonomy): domain Bacteria; phylum Pseudomonadota; class Alphaproteobacteria; order Rhizobiales; family OSC116; genus OCS116. The sequence goes on along the minus strand of JABSRY010000244.1, from coordinate 638 downwards.
AACGCAAATTTCTCACCTAAGCGGGTCACTTTTGGATGCCAATTCACATCGTAATTGAATGGATTGTAAAAAGCATCCGTGATGCAAAATATAGCCTTCTGTTTTCCGCCAAAAATTCTCCTAAAAAAGGTGAAATCTTTTAAAGCTCTGTTGTGAATAATGCGAGTTTGATCTAGGTTTTTGATTTTATATATTTGTACGGGGTTGTACCAGTAACAGTTTTGAACGATTGAATGAATGAACTAGTGGTATTAAACCCTACATCCAACCCGGTGTTAGTGATATTCTGGTCTTCAAATAATAGCCCTATTGATGCCAATATGCGTGCCTGTCTCCTATATTCGCGAAATGTCATACCCGTTTCTTTTTTTATTTTTCGGATTAAAGTACGTTGAGAAAAAGATAGACGCTCTGCCCATTCACTAAGTGTTATTTCATTTTGGGGGTCTAAAAGATAAGTCTCCCCGATTTTATTAATGCGATCATCTTTAACCCTCGGCAAATATAATTGATTGGGCTTTGCATTTAATAACTCATATTTTAATATTTCCTGTAGTGAATTGTAAGCGGTTTTCCGCTCCCACCTTTTCCTTGATTATTTTAGCTGTTATATTCTTCATCTAATATATTGTTGAGGA
>JABSRY010000243.1 GCA_013214985.1 Hyphomicrobiales bacterium | reverse complement strand
TGCAAATCTTTTGCCCACATCGGGGCGTAATATTTTAACCGCTACTTTTCTGCCATCCTTCAAGGTGGCTTTATGCACTTGTGCAATCGATGCGGCGGCAATTGGTTGGCTAAAGTCACTAAAAACATCATCAAGCTTAATGTCTAAGGCCGCTTCTAATTGTTTAACCGCAATATCGTGCCCAAATGCAGGTACATCATCTTGTAACTGCTTTAAATTAGCCGCCAGTGCCTCGCCCACCAAATCGGGCCTAGTGGCCAAAAATTGCCCCAATTTAATATAGGTCGGGCCAAGCTTTACCAAGGCCAATCCAATACGCCTGTCTAATGCTGTATCTTTACGACTGGCAAAAGGCGCTAGCATAAACAAACCCAATTTAGCGCCAAACGGCATGTTTTTTAATGCATCAGCAGGAATAATGCGATATTTCGCAATGATGTGTCCAGCACGTAAAAGCCTAAATATATGAAACAAAAAACCCATAAACCACACTATTTTCTAAATTCAGCAACCATTTGAACATTTTACAAAACTATTAAATTTTATAACCCGAATGAATGGCCGCAACCCCACCCAAATAATTACGATAATCCACTTGGCTAAACCCAGCATCTCTTATCATTTGTGCAAATTTCTCTTGTGGCGGAAATTTGCGGGTCGATTCTACTAAATATTTATAGGGCCCTGCATCACCCACAATCAGCTCGCCAACTTTTGGCACCAAATTCATCGAAATTGCATCATAAATTTTATCAATGCCCGCAATCTGCATTTTAGAAACTTCTAAACATAAAAAGCGGCCACCTGGTTTTAACACACGAAAAGCTTCTTTAAGTGCAACATCCATTCGGGTTACATTTCTAATACCAAATGCAATGGTGTAAATATCAAAATAATTATCTTCAAACGATAGCGTTTCTGCATTGCCACACGTAAAATCTATACGGTCATTATAGGGTTTTTCAGCGGCGCGTTTTTCGCCAACTTTAAGCATATGTTCGTTAATATCACACACGGTAGATCGTGCGTTTTTACCGGCTTTTTCTAACATTCTAAAAGCAATATCAGCCGTGCCGCCTGCCACATCTAAATGCTTATATTCACCCGCATGTTTGGGCGGCGCTGCCCAATCTATCACAGCATCTTTCCATATACGGTGCATGCCGCCAGTCATTACATCATTCATCAAGTCATATTGCTCGGCAACTTTTTCAAACACATTGTAAACCAATGCTTGTTTTTCGCTTTGTGCAACTTGTTTAAAACCAAAATGCGTGGTTTTTTCCGAATTTTCAGTCATAAATTATCTCTATAAATTGATGCGTAACTCTGCTTATATAGTAGAAGCATAAGGGCGAAAAGTAGATTTGTCATTTTGTCGCAGATAATTACCCAAATTAAAAGGCCAAATATGCCCGAACTACCAGAAGTCGAAACCGTGCGCCAAGGTTTACTACCCGCAATGCAAGGCAAAAAATTAGTCAAACTACAACTGAACCGTAAAAATTTACGGTTTAATTTTGATGTTGATTTGGTCGAGCGGCTCGAACAAAAAATAGTTATCGACATAGAACGCCGTTCTAAATATCTGCTTATGCATTTTGAAGATGAAAACCAAACAAGCCATAATAGCCAAAAAGAAACATTAATCGGGCATTTGGGTATGTCGGGCAAATTTACCATCCACACCCATAATGAAGCCAAAATGCGCGAACACTTAAAACACGACCATGTTATCTTTAGTTTAGAAGATGGCACCGAAGTGGTTTATAATGACCCTCGACGTTTTGGTTTTTTATTGCTCGCCGAACCTAACGATTGGCAAAATCATAAATTAATAAAAGACATTGGGCCCGAACCCTTAACCGACGATTTTGATGCCAATTATCTGGCCAAACAATCGGCCAAAAAACAGGGCAATATTAAAAACCACCTGCTTAATCAAAAAATTGTGGCGGGCTTGGGTAATATATATGTTTGCGAAGCGTTGTTTCGGGCTAAACTTGACCCAACCCTGCCCGCATCCATTTTGGCAAATATCAATAACAAGCCTACCAAAGCTTGCAAAACTTTAGTGCCTATCATTAAAAATATATTGCAAGAAGCCATAGAAGCAGGCGGTTCTACCTTAAAAGATTATCGTAAAGCCGATGGGGATTTGGGTTATATTCAACACCGTTTCACGACCTATAGCCGCGAGGGCGAGCCGTGTGTTACACAAAATTGCAAATCAAAAATAGCCCGTATTGTGCAATCAGGGCGATCGACATTTTATTGCCCAAGTTGCCAAAAACGTTAATTATCGGCATTATTGCAATTTTTTAATATTCTGATCGATCTTTACTTGACCTACCCCCATTCTAAATGTATAAGCTCGCCAATATAGAATTCTAATCAGCACTTATCTTTTGCAGCATTTTGCTAGTCATTAGAAAAGTCATGTAAAATAAAAGAGCTAATTAAATGGCAAATACCAAATCGGCTAAAAAAGCTATCCGTGTAATGGCACGCAAAACTGCAATCAATAAAACACGTCGCTCTCGCGTTCGTACTTATCTTCGTAAATTAGAAGAAGCGATTGAAACTGCAAATTATGCAGATGCAACAGAAGCACTTCGCGTTGCTCAATCAGAATTAATGCGTGCTTCTCAAAAAGGTATCTTTAACAAGAAGACAGCTTCTCGTAAAGTATCTCGTTTGTCAAAACGCGTTAAAGCACTTTCTGCTTAAGATCGTAATTTTTAAGAAAGCCTCAGATAATTTTATCTGGGGCTTTTTTTTAGAAAAACACAGTTAATTTTATACATAAATGGTGATAAGTTTTCATAAGGGTGGTAGTAAAAAACAGAATCAAAACTGAATCTTAGCTATTTTCTAGATGAATGTTAAATGCTCAAAGCTGAATCCGTTGGGATTTTATTGTCAAGCAATAATTCAAATTTATTTTAGCAATTACCCCCCCTCCTTCTATTGATTCCCCCACCCATTTATGTTTATCTTACTTACACCATTTTTATTGAGTCTCATTCAGCAGTCTTATCGTTTTGACTGCTCTTAAGTTATTTGGTTTTGTGGTATTTAAGTTTGTTATTATTTTGAGGTTTGCGAATGTCACTTATGTATGCTGGTGATATAGCGGTTGATGCCGCGTTTAAATTACTGATGTCAAGATCATCAACCCGCTTAATAGATGTTAGAACAACAGCTGAAACAACATTTGTTGGTGCGCCCGATTTATTAAATTTGCCAAACGGCAAAAATTTGCAAGGTCAATATTGCTTAATTGAATGGCAGTTATTCCCATCTATGCAAAAGAATGATATGTTCATGGCGACGCTCAATGAAATGCTAGAGATATGGCAAGAACAAGACCAAATTGCTAAACAGGATAGGGTTTTGTTATTCTTATGTCGATCAGGTGTTCGTAGCGCTTATGCTGCGGATATTGCAACCCAACTGGGTTGTTCTAAGAGTTATAATTTAACAGGTGGTTTTGAAGGCGATGCTAACGAAAAAGGGCATCGAGCAACATTATCTGGTTGGAAGTTTATGGGGTTACCTTGGTCACAATAGAGGCCTAGGTGGAGTTTTTTACAATTTTTCTCAATTCAAAGGAATCGGGTTATTATGGAAGCAGCAGCAGTCATAGAGTTAGACAGCAAATGGGAAGTTGTACGCGAGAGTTTGCGTCATGAATTAGGCGAAGACGTCTATTCGAGTTGGTTTACCCGCATGATGCCAGAAGCATTTGATGGTGCAAACCTTACTGTGTCTGTTCCTACACGGTTTTTACGGTCTTGGATTCAATCTCATTATTGCGATAATTTGTTGGCTGGTTGGAAAAAAGAAATCAGCAACCTTGCTCGTGTCGATATTTTGGTGCGCACTTGTTCAACCCGTCAGGCACCTGCGCCAGCAGATAGCCTACAACTGTCTGCGCAAGATGCCGATAATAAAATGCCAACCGCCGATTGGGCAACTAAAACCGCTGGCTATAAAGTTGGCGCAATGGCCAATGCCAATAATGGTATGAGATCTACAGGCTTTGGCCGCGGTCGCTCAAACATTGTTGACCCGCGCCAATCCTTCGATACCTTTGTCGTTGGTGATAGTAATGCATTGGCATTCCAAGCCGCAAAACGCGTTGCTGAAGGCATGCCAAACGAATTTGGCGGCTACCGCCCGTTATTCATCTATGGCGATCCTGGTCTTGGTAAAACCCATTTGTTAGGCGCCGTGCGCCAACAAGTTATGTTTAAATATCCAGAGCGTAAAATGCTTTACTTGACCGCAGAAGAATTTATCGTTCAATTTGTAAACGCCCTTAAAAACCGCGATACATTGTCATTTAAAGAAAAAATTCGCAGTGTTGATTTATTATTAATTGATGATCTGCAATTCCTCCAAGGTGAAAAAGTTCAAGAAGAATTTGACCATACATTCACGTCATTGGTAGAATCTGGCAAACAAGTTGTTTTAGCGGCCGATCAATCACCGCTTCAACTTAGCTGTTTAAACGACCGTATGCGTTCGCGTTTATCGGGCGGGTTAGTCATCGACATTTGCCCGAATGATTTTGATCTACGGGTTCGTATTTTAAAAGCCAAAGTTGCCGAAGCACAACGGGTTAACCCAACTCTAAATGTACCGCAAGAAGTGCTGCAATTCATTGCCGAAAACGCATCTCGTTGCGCCCGTGGTTTAGAGGGCGGCTTAGTCAGCATATTGTCTCGTGCACAAAATGGCGTTA
>JABSRY010000242.1 GCA_013214985.1 Hyphomicrobiales bacterium | reverse complement strand
GCCGCGCGCACCCAAGCCCGCATTGACAGCGGCAAACAAACCGTCGTTGGGGTTAATAAATATATTCTACAAGAAAAAGAGAATATAGAAGTCCTTAAAGTCGATAATGATAAAGTAAGGCGCATGCAGCTCGATAAATTAGCCCGCCTTAAAGCCGAGCGCGATCAGGCAGAAGTCGATATATTGTTAGATCGTCTTACCGAATCTGCCAAAACTGGCAAAGGCAATGTCATGGCATTGGCTATCGATGCCGCACGTGCAAAAGCCACAGTTGGCGAAATTTCATATGCTTTAGAAAAAGTCTATGGGCGCCATAAAGCCGAAATTAAAGCCATATCAGGCGTATATCGCAAAGAAATCGGCGAGGATAACGCCATTTTGCAAAAAGTCGAAACCGCAATCGAAAAATTCGAAAAACACGATGGCCGTAGACCGCGTATTCTAGTCGCCAAAATGGGGCAAGATGGGCACGACCGCGGGCAAAAAGTCATCGCATCGGCTTTCGCCGATTTAGGCTTTGATGTCGATATCGGCCCCTTGTTTCAAACACCCGAAGAAGCCGCCAAACAAGCGGTCGAAAATGACGTGCATATCATTGGTGCAAGTTCGCTAGCTGCGGGGCATTTGGTGTTTATTCCAGCCCTAAAAGCTGCCCTAAAAGCCTATGGCCGTGCAGATATTATGATTGTCGCAGGCGGCGTTATCCCACCGCAAGATTATGATGAGCTATATGCAGCAGGCGCCGCCGCTATCTTCCCACCAGGCACAGTCATTAGTCAAGCCGCACTAGATTTGGTCGAACAATTAACCCGCGATTTGGGCTATTCAAACTAAACTATAAAAACAGTTATCCTCACCGAGCTTGACATGTAGCCACACAAATGTAACCTTTAAGTTACAAAAAGATACTTAAAGATTATACTAATGAAAGATAATTTGAATCAAAGCGAGCGTAATATACGCAATAGAAACATTAAAATCATCATATTATGGAACGTCACACTCTTAACTAGCATTATTAATAGCAATTTCAGTCATTTATTATCTCAATTATCAAATAATATATTAAGTGCAATTCTGTTTATCAGTTTCATAACAGCATTATGGTTTGCACGACCCCATATTAAAAAAATAATCAAAAACTGGCCGAAAAAACTCAATATTGACTCAGAGGATGAACGTACAAAATTTTTAAAATCACAGGCGATGAGTGTTGGTTTTGCAGTAAACCTGCTAAGCTTAGGAATATTTTATTTAATTGCATGGATGCCAGCAAACCTGTTTCCACTACAAGAAATTATAACCAACGCCCGCTTTGTAACCCACACCACACTATTGCTAACCGTATCAAGCGCTGCTATCACGTATTTCTGGTTGGATGAACAATGAGCAAACCCGTAGCAAATAATCTAAAAGTTTGGCGCGCTAAGTTTAATCTTACACAATCTGAGTTAGCAGAAAAGGTCGGCGTTTCTCGTAAAACCATAAATACGTTAGAGCGCGGCGTCTATATGCCATCTATAGGTTTGGCGCTAAGCCTCGCTGCATTTTTTAAGACCAATGTCGAACAAGTTTTTTATCTAGAGTAAATATTACCAACATACTACCTAATTTCATGCCCTAATTCCCGAGTTTCATTGCCGATCACGCAAATACAGCTCCTATGGTCTAGAACTTACCTAGTGAAGGGCAATTATATTTTAACCCTAAATTTAAAAAAACAATATCCTGCCAAACCATTATAAATGGTGTAACGCTTTAGCGTTTGGCTATAATCCACTTTAAACACCTTTCTTCTATCTTGATTGACTTATATCCGCTCGTCTATAATTTTAATTTCTCAATATTATAATCCATTATTGCATCAGCCATTAAAACCAACTATTCTAAACATAATGTAGTTTAATTATAAACTTCAACGATTTAACTAATATTCAAAACAATAAACATCGATGTTATTTAGACCATCCCCTTTACCTACTTCACATTTTGGCTACTATATTACATTGTTAAATATTTAACATTAACACTGCATTCACTGAGCAATTTTATAAGTTTACCACCGTCAGATCCGCAGAAGCGCTCCTTATATACAATTTATATTTTCGACAATGTCAGCAAAAAATCGGCTCTAACTGTTTTTTCTAAAAATTCTCTTATCACTCTCAAAGAGCACCTTTAATTTTATGTTAACACTCGCAGCCTAAGTTTATTTTGGGGGGATCATTATAGGAAAGCAACAAATGTCCTTTTTTTTGAATACAGAAAATAATGCAAAGTTATTAGCGTTGGAGAAGTCCCTAGCGACAATCGAGTTCAGCTTAGATGGCACAATTTTAACGGCAAATAAAAATTTTCTTGATGTATTAGGTTATAGTTTAGAAGAAATTAAAGGCAAACATCATTCTATGTTTTTAGCCCCTGACCAACGCGAGAGCCAAGAGTATAAGCAGTTTTGGCGCGCCTTAAACGACGGCAAATTCCAAGCTGCAGAATATCAAAGATTTGGCAAGAATAATAAAGAAATTTGGATTCAAGCATCCTACAATCCAATTTTGGGTAAAAATGGCAAGCCCTATAAAATTATGAAAGTTGCTACAGATATAACCGAACAAAAAAATATAAGTGCAAATTTCAAAGGCCAAATGGCCGCGATTGATAAATCTCAAGCGACTATAGAATTTAATATGGACGGTACCATTATTACCGCAAATGAAAATTTTCTAAATACAGTATCTTACACATTAGATGAAGTTAAAGGCAAACATCATTCTATCTTTGTTGAAGAATCTGAGCGAAATTCTCAAGAATATAAAGAATTTTGGGAAAAGTTAAACAAAGGTGAATATCAAGCAGCCGAATATAAGCGCATCGCTAAAGGTGGAAAAGAAGTTTGGATCCAAGCAAGTTATAACCCAATAGTGAATACAAATGGCGACATCTTCAAAGTCGTTAAATATGCGACAGACATTACAGCTCAAGTTGTAAGTTTACACAAACGGCATGAAGCTCAGCAAACAATTGATGGTGATTTAACAGAAATTAATGATGCCATGCAAAATACCAACCGCCAATCCTCCGAGGTCGCGGCGGCTTCTTCTAACATGTCCATGTCGGTTCAAGCTGTCGCCAGCGGTATCGAAGAATTGGTATGTTCGGTTAATGAAATATCATCTCAAGCCACGAATGCCTCTAAAATTTCAAATGAAGCAGTTGTTCAGGCTAACGAATCCAATGAAATTGTTATCGGCCTTGCGGTTTCTGCCGCAGAAATTGGCAATGTTGTTAATTTAATTGCCGATATTGCAGAACAAACAAACCTTCTAGCGCTTAACGCGACGATAGAAGCCGCTAGAGCGGGCGAATCTGGTAAAGGTTTCGCGGTCGTTGCATCCGAGGTAAAAAGCCTTGCTAGCCAAACCGCCAAAGCGACCGAGCAAATACGTCAACAAATTGGTGAAATACAGGGTTCAACAACCTCTGCGGTCGATGCCCTAAAAATCATTACCAAAACTATCGGCGAAATAAACTCTATCTCTATGAGTATTTCCAGTTCCGTTGAAGAACAATCAACCGTAACGGCCGAAATTTCATCAAACATGCAAAACACTGCGCAAGATATCAATGACATCAGTCAAAATATTGGTCAAATCGCAGAAGGTGTTTCATTTGTTACGGATGCGGCAATAAAGGTAAAAGCCGCCTCATCCGCATTAGCATGATACTAAATGATTAGTTTATTGTGATATATTTCACAAAGCTTCAACGTATAATTAATCTTTATACACCAGACTCATTTATATTCGAAGCTAGTCAACAACAACATACGAGTGCATAATGACAGTTGAACAAACAGATAAACGTAAAATGAACTTGAAGATTTCACTTAAATTACCTGCTACAATAATACTTGCAGCGTCAATTTCAGCAATGGTAGCAGGAATATTAGGTTATCAGCAAATATCTTCAACCATCAAGTCTAATGTAAATGATCGAGTTGAAATAGTACTTAAAAATCAAAAAGCCAACTTGTCAAATTATATAAAAGAAATAGAATATGATTTGCACTTAAAAGCCAAAGAAAATGATATTCGTAGCGCATTGGTCGAATTTAATGATGCATGGGCAAAACTTGGAAATGGTCAAGAAGCAAAATTACAAAAAGCATATATCACCGACAACCCAAATAAATTGGGCGAGAAAGAAAAACTCGATGTCGCACCAGGTAAAAATGCTTATAACGACATTCACAAAAAATATCACCCACAAATTCGTCATTTTTTACAAGAACGTGGCTATTATGACATCTTCTTGTTCAATTTACAGGGTGATCTAATTTACACTGTTTTTAAAGAATTAGATTATGCAACCAATTTAGCCAATGGTAAATACGCAAATACAGGCCTGGGCACCGTTTTTAAAGCAGGTCTTAAACTAAGTGTGGGTCAAACAGTCTTTGATGATTTTAAACCTTATTCACCAAGCCATGGCGCAGCCGCAAGCTTTATCGCAGAACCAATGTTCGATAAAAGCGGAAAACGCATCGGTGTATTAGCATTTCAAATGCCAATCAGCAATATTAATGCAATCATGAAGGTAAACGGCCAATTAGGTAAAACGGGCGAAACCATTATCATTGGTGCCGATGGCTTAATGCGTAGCGATTCTGAAATTAATCCTAACGATAAAATATTAGAAACAAAAATCGAAACACCTACTCTGTCTCAATCTAACTTTGATAAAGTGCATAC
>JABSRY010000241.1 GCA_013214985.1 Hyphomicrobiales bacterium | reverse complement strand
AACAACATCATCCATTTTAATTCGATAATTGGGGCTGGTAACGGCTTTTTTGTTTATGGCGACTTGCCCAGCTTTTATAAGCTCTTTTAAGCGCGAGCGGCTTAATTGTTCAAATTCTTGTGCCAAAACCACATCTAAGCGTTTCCCTATATGTTTATTTTCTGTTACAAGAGCATCCATATCGTCACTATTTTGCGCAGATATGTTGTTATCGGATATTGAATTTTGTTTTTTATCAGTCATAGTTGCATGTTGCACAACAAAGCCAATGGAGCAAGCCTAAAATGCAAGAAACTGAACAAGAGTACCCAACTAATAAACCTCCAAAATGGTTATATGCACTTATTATTGGTATGGGTGTTGGTATTTTGGGTATGATTATTGCCATCGGCTATGGTTTAATCATTGGGTTTGAGGAAAAGACAAACGAAAAAGGCGAGTTATTACAGGCTGTTCCCAAAGGCAAAAAATTTGCAGATTTTAATATAAAACTAACCGCCGATCAACATATAGAACAAGTTGAATATGCCGACTATAGAATTATCGTATATGTAAAAAGCGATACAAATAAAGAAAATTTAATTATTATTTTAAGCGCCACTGGCGGCAACGAAGTTGGTCGGTTTGTTATAGGGCAATAATGTAACGCACAAACATTAAAGGCTTGAGAAATACTCAGGCCTTTAGTTTATTACCGTTAAAATGGGTTCCAATCTGGCTGTGATGAATATTTTAAATAACCAATATTCACGCCTAACCTTGCACCGACGCCAGTTCTAATCACCCCCAGTACAATATTACCATTTTGTTGATAGGTCACGCCCATGCCGCCAATAATATAGGCCGAGCCATCCACACCAGGAAAGCGGTTAATCAGTTGGTTGGGGTGATTAACATTATACACCAATACCATGGTTTTTGAGGCATCACCGCCTATATCCGCACCAATAGATGGCCCTTGCCAATAAATTTTATAGCGTGTGCCATCTCTAAAATAAATATACCCTTCGCCATATCGCGCCCCAATTATAAATGAGCCAGAGCCTTCTTCCCCAATTATATAAGCCGTGGGTTTGCCAGATTGAGAGAATATATTTTCAATGACAGAAGCTACATTTGCACTGGCACCGCCAAAGAAATCGTGTCCAGCATTTACCAGTTCATTGACTTGAAATTTGTTTTCTTCGGTAATTCTTGTGCTGTTATCGTTATTAAACTGCGGTTCGGCTGACGCGGGCAAGCCAAACAGGCATAATAAGCCAATAAGCAATAATTTTGAGTGAAAAAACGCAGATTTTGGTGGTGTATTTGGCATTGTAATAAACCTAATAATGGCAGTTTTGTTAATATATTCTAATCTTCATATATCTTATTTATGGTTGAAATTTAGTAAAGATTAACCAGAATTTCATTTTTATTCGTTAGGTTAAAATGCACATCGAATAGAGCAAAATTAAGGCGAAAAAAAATGAAACTGTTTAAACCCAGTTTGAATATATTAGTAAAATTATATTTAAAAATATTACATATTGTTGTTTTTATTACTGCAATAATTACTGCAATAATTACTGCTGGTTTTGCAAATTCAGTAGCATTAGCTGTGGAAACGGTGTTTTGGGTGGATAATCAGTCTGGTGTAGCAATAAGCGGCTACGACCCTATTTCATTTTTTTTAAGTGGCCAAGGGCGGCGGGGCGATGTGCAATATGAATATTTTTGGGGTGGCGCTGTTTGGCGGTTCGAAAATGAGGGTAATCTATCTGCGTTCAGAGATTCTCCATTGGTTTATATTCCGCAATTTGGGGGATATGATGTGGTTGAAATGTCCTATAGTAAAAAAGTTACGCCTAACCCTAGATTTAGTGACTTGTACCAAAACAGACTATATTTATTTCACTCCCAAGATAGCTTAGATATTTGGCATAAAAGTAAAGAAAAATATATAAGAAGTGCCAGCCGTAGTTGGCTAAATCTAAATGTAGGCGGCCTTGGCAAAAACTTTATAGTTCAAGTTATTAAAAAAGACAAACCGTCAGCGGTCACCACGCCTGATATAGAATTTAAAACTAAACAACAATTGATTGATGAAAAAAATGCGGCCGTAAAAACCGCATTGGCTGATAAAAATAATGATGATGCATTAGAAGACATAGCATCAGAAACCATAAAAATGGATAGCTCTTCACGCATGGGTGCCGCGGGCGATCACTTTAAAAGTAAAAAATAGTTAGTTGGAATAAGCGATAAAATAGCCGTTTAGATATTTATTTTCTTGGTGGCCATAGGTGAATTCGGCACCGTCTAAATCATGTAACTTACCTTTTGCAGCAGCCAGTATGGCGTGGCCTGCCGCTATATCCCATTCCATTGTTGGGCCAAATCGCGGGTAAATATCGGCTTTACCTTCGGCTAACAAGCATAGTTTTAGGGATGACCCAATATTCATAATTTCAAGGTCATTATGTTTTTCTTTAGCTTGTTTAATATAATCTAATGTTTGCTGATTTATATGCGAGCGGCTTGCTAAAATTTTAAGGGGCTTATTGGGTGCTTTAAGTGCCGTAATATCTTTAACTTGTGTTGGTTCTTTTAAATCAAATGCCGCATTTAACTGATACATATGCGCAAATTCTTGCCTAACATCCCCAACATATAATGTACCAAGGGCTGGCGCAAATATAATGCCAATAACGGGTTTGCCATTTTCAATTAAAGCAATATTAACCGTAAATTCGTCACGCTTATTGATAAATTCTTTTGTCCCATCAAGCGGGTCAACCAAATAAAATTGCTTTTTTGCCTGGTCGGTTAATTCGGGTAACTTGCCTTCGCTTGCCAACTCTTCAGCAATCACCAATATATCAGGGTTGATGGCAGAAAGGCCGTTCAAAATAATTTTTTCAGCAAGTTGGTCTGCTTCGGTAACGGGGCTTTCATCTTGTTTGGTGTAAATATCAAAATCATTGGAATATATTTCCATAATTTTTTGCCCAGCTTCTATCACAAGTTCTGAGAGTTCGAAAAGATGTTTATCCATAATATATCCAAATTTGCTGATAATTTAAGTTGCACATTAAATTCGTACACAAAATTTGCAACTATTAATGATTGGTTATCAGATAAATTATAATTGTTCGTATGTTTGAAGTGTTTTGTTAAGTATTTTTCTATTAAATGCACTCATATATTAAATAGGAGTTCTAAATGAGCAAATCAACTTTAAGTGAGCTTGAACTAGCATCATTATTATGTAGCCGCGTCTGCCATGATGTGATTAGCCCCGTTGGTGCAATCGCCAATGGGTTAGAAGTATTAGAAGATGAAAAAGATGAGCAAATGAAAGAATTTGCAATGGATCTAATTCGTAAATCTGCTACCCAAGCATCGGCTAAACTACAATTTGCGCGTTTAGCATTTGGCGCAGCTGGTAGTGCGGGCGCTCATATCGACCTAATGGATGCAAAATTTGTAACCGAAGCTTATGTTGATAAAAACAAAGTTACCGTTTCTTGGCAAGCACCGGTCGCCACGATGGGTAAAAACAAAGTTAAACTATTGTTAAACTTGGTGCTAATTGCTTTAACAACCATCCCACGCGGTGGGCATTTAGATGTTTCGGTAGATGATGACGTGGAAAATGCTGCATTCTTGCTAAAAACCAAAGGCAAGGCCGCAAAGATTGCTAGCAACATGAACGACTTGTTAATCGCAAATGTTGATGCCGATGATATTGATGCACGCGATATTCAAGTTTATTATGCGGGCCTAATTGCACGTAAAATCGATATGGATGTAATCTTGGATATAAGTGGTGATGAAGTAACCATTGGCGCGGTAGCAAAAGAATAAACCAAGTTCCAAAAAGGCAATTATTCTATCGCTTAGGGCGTTCTAAGTTCTAGAAGACACCTCTTAACTTGTTGGGCATGGCGATAATAAATAAAAATATTCAATTATAAGAGTTTGAATTGTAAGCGTTTTTCCTTAACACCCGTGTGATTGTATCATTTTGGTATAAGTACATTCAAAATTAACACTTTCGTTGCAAACTAAGACAAGTATCTAATATTAATTAGTATGAAAGTATGGAAACAATATGGATGATCTATTAAGTGAATTTTTAACCGAAACTGTCGAGAGCCTTGACGTTGTTGATGTAGAATTGGTTAAATTTGAAAAAGACCCAAATAACCAAGACATCTTAGGCAATATTTTTCGTCTAGTTCATACCATTAAAGGTACATGTGGCTTTTTAGGGTTACCAAGGCTCGAAGCGTTGGCACATGCCGCAGAAACATTAATGGGCAAATATCGTGATGGCGCACCAGTAACCACTGAGGGCGTTTCAATTATATTAATATCATTAGATAGTATTAAAGATATTCTAGCCGAGCTTTCAGAAAATGAAGTCGAGCCAGAAGGCGATGATGAATTAGTCATCAATCAATTACATGTGCTTAGTGAGGGCAAAACATTAGATGCCGCAGCAGATGTTGTATCTACAGGCCCATCAAAGGTCGAAGCCAGTGCGCCATCAGATGGTGAAAGAGATGACAGTTCGGCAATTAAAATTGTTGAAAGACAACTTAAACCAGGCGAAGTAACTTTAGATGATTTAGAAGCCGCGTTTAATTCAGCACCAGGGCCAGATGAAATCGCAGCAGAAGAAGCCGCAGCCGCACCTGATGAAGAGAAAAAACCTGCCGCAGCAAAAAATCTAGCAGCAGGCGACAATGCTAAGCGTGATAAAACTTTGCAAC
>JABSRY010000240.1 GCA_013214985.1 Hyphomicrobiales bacterium | reverse complement strand
CAGAGGTTAAAGGCCGCCCGTTGCCAAATAACCCACCCGAAATTAAAATACCAAAAACAAACCGCAAAGCTGTCCTACAAGCAGGCACAAAAACATTGCTAGAAAATGAAGGCGCGGAGGCGGTTTCAAAATGGATGTTAGAGCAAAAGAATGTGCTGATTACCGATACAACTATGCGTGATGCCCATCAGTCGTTATTTGCAACGCGTATGCGTAGTAAAGATTTGGTGGCAATAGCGCCTTATTATGCCGAGCATTTAAGCGAATTATTTTCGCTAGAATGTTGGGGCGGTGCAACCTTTGACGTTGCAATGCGGTTTTTAACCGAATGCCCGTGGAAGCGCCTTAACGACATTCGCGATGCAGTACCAAATGTTATGTTGCAAATGCTATTGCGTGCAAGCAATGGCGTTGGTTATAAAAATTACCCAGACAATGTGGTTAAATATTTCACGCAACAAGCGGCAAAAGAAGGGGTGGATGTATTCCGCGTTTTCGATAGTTTAAATTGGGTCGATAATATGCGCGTTGCTATGGATGCGGTTATTGAAAGCGGCAAAGTTTGCGAAGCTGCAATTTGCTATAGTGGCGATTTAACCAACCCAAATGAAGACAAATATACATTGTCTTATTATGTCGATATGGCGAAACAGTTAGAAGCTGCAGGCGCCCACATCATTGGCATTAAAGACATGGCAGGCTTGGTTAAGCCCGAAGCCGCACGCTTGTTAGTTAGCACACTTAAGCAAGAGGTCGGCTTGCCACTTCATTTCCATACGCATGATACGAGCGGCATTTCAGCGGCGTCCGTATTGGCCGCGGTCGATGCGGGGGTCGATGCTGTCGATGCTGCATTTGATGTTATGTCAGGCCTAACTAGCCAGCCAAATTTAGGCTCAATTCATAGCGCCTTAAAATATGGCGAACGCCCAACAGGGCTTAATGATAATGCACTAACAAAAATTAATAATTATTGGGAAGATGTACGCCGCCATTATGCAGGCTTTGAAGCGGGTATTAAATCTGGCGCGTCCGATGTTTATATTCACGAAATGCCAGGCGGGCAATATACCAACCTAAAAGAGCAAGCTCGTGGCCTTGGGCTAGAGCAAAAATGGCCAGAAGTCGCCAAAACCTATGCCGATGTCAACAAAATGTTTGGTAATATTGTAAAGGTCACGCCAAGCTCCAAAGTTGTGGGCGATATGGCATTGTATATGATGACGTCAGATTTAACAGTTGAGCACGTAGAGGATGCAAATAAGGACATCGCGTTCCCTGCATCGGTTATTGAATTTTTCAAAGGTGAGTTAGGTCAGCCTGTTGGCGGTTTCCCAAAAGCATTACAAGATAAAGTGCTAAAAGGCGAGGTAGCACTTACAGATCGCCCTGGTAAATCATTAGCATCTGTAGACCTGGTGGCCGAACGCAAAATGGTCGAAAAATTGGTGGATTATAAAATTACAGATGCAGAGCTTGCATCTCATTTAATGTATCCTCAGGTGTTTAAAGAATATATGGCACGCCGCGCCAAATTTGGCGACTTAAGCGTATTACCAACCGATATTTTCTTCTATGGCTTAGAAGTAGGGCGCGAGGCCAATGTCGAAATTCAAACGGGCATGACCCTAATTATCCGTTACTTAGCAGTTGGTGATGTCGATGAAGATGGCATGCGTAAGGTATTTTTCGAGCTTAATGGTCAACCGCGTACCGTAAGAATAGAAGATGACGCGCTAATTGGCGATGTCGTACAGGTTCGAAAAGCCGATAGCACAGATGAAGGCCATATTGGCGCACCGATGCCAGGTTTGGTAGCCAACTTTGCGGTCAATGTTGGCGATAAAGTACAAAAAGGCGATCGGCTATTTATAATGGAAGCCATGAAAATGGAAACCGCAGTTTATGCCGAAATTTCAGGGACAATAAAAGAAATTGTTTTAGGTGCAGGTAAACGCGTCGAAGCGCATGATTTAGTTGTTGTGATTGATGTCGTGTAAAAAATAAACCCAAATTAAATGCCGCTTTTATTAAGCGGCATTTTTTATCGAGCGCTTATCCAAGCTTATCGATAATATAATTCACGCATAAGTTAACTTTTGAAAACGCATATTTTTGTTTTTGATATAGCATAAATATGCCATTGCCTGTTTTGTTGCTGATAGATAGTTGAAAATCGGTTTCAACTTTTACCAACTCACCACTCTCTAAATACGGCTTAATACTCCAATCAGGAAACAGTAATAAACCCTTGTTTTTTAAAGCTTCATCCAATAAATATTTTCCACTATTGGTTATTAATTTTGGTTTAAGGCTTATTTTTTGCCACTTATCACCAACCTTTGCCCACCACGGCAAAGCACCTTTTGCGGTGCGGTAAACCAAGCAAGGGCTATCTCTTAAATCGGCAATAGAGAATAAAGCCCTTTTATGTCTTATTTTTAAACTCTCATATAATTTGGGGGTTGAAACTAATGTGAAGTTGTTTTCAGACAATTGTTTTGCAATCACAAATTCATTAGGTGCATAGCCTGCTCTAATGGCGATATCAATGGGGTCTTTGCCCAATGTCACCAAATCATCGCTAAAGTTCAAGTCAAAATTAATGAGCGGGTATTGTTGTTGAAATTGTTGCAAAATGGGCAATAAAACTATGTCACCATAACCAGGCGTAGTGCTAATTTTTATAAACCCCTGCGGCGCCTCCGATTGCAAACCAATTGCTTCATCGGCTTCTTCTAATAGGCTAAGAACTTGGCTAATTTGGGCATAATATATTGACCCCGCTTCGGTTAAATTAACATTGCGCGTCGTGCGCTTAAATAGCTCGATATTGAGCACTTTCTCCAAGTCTTTTATCCGCCGAGATATAGAAGATGTCGGAATGTTTAATTCAGCCGCCGTTTGGCTAAAACTTCCAAGTTCAGCAACCCGTTTAAAATATTGAAGTGCCTTAATTTTATCCATCTTATCCTCATGCTTTTAACCAAATTAAGCCATATTCTATTATTGTCTAAAAGACAATATTGATTTGTGTTTTTTTGCCCTAATTTGTGGCGTAAAAATTGATTATCATGGCGTGTATGACAATGCAAAACTACCAAAACAAACTATGGAGCACGCGATGCGCGCATTAATGATAACAAAATATGGCAATATAAACGATAGTTTAGAGTTTCAAACCATTGAGAAACCTTCAATAAACGACAATGAAGTTCTAATAAAAACCCATGCGGCGAGTATAAACCCGATTGATTATAAGGTGCTGAAGGGTGATTTGAAAATATTTAAAAAACTCAGCTTTCCTGCACCAATTGGCTATGATGTTAGCGGTGTCATTGAGCAAGTGGGCGTTAAGGTTAAAAAGTTAAAAGTAGGCGATAAGGTTTTCTCGCGCGTTGCAGGGGAAAATGTCGGCACATTAGCCGATTATGTGAGCGCACAACAGACCCATATTAGTCTATTGCCAGAGAATATGAGCTTCAGCCAAGGCGCAACTATTCCGTTGGTTGTGGCCTTACTGCTTATCAATCTTTGATTAACGTTGCTAAACTAAAAGCAGGCGAAAAGGTGCTTATCCATGCGGGTTCTGGCGGCGTTGGCGTATTTGCAATTCAGCTAGCAAAACAATTGGGCGCCTTTGTCGCAACAACCACCTCCACTAAAAATGTTCAAATGTTAAAAGATTTGGGTGCAGATCAGGTAATCGATTATAAAACTCAAAATTACATCAATGTGGTAAAAGATTTTGATGTGGTGTTCGATACTTTGGGCGGTGACTATACGCTAGATGCGTTTAAGGTTATTAGAAATAATGGCCGAGTGGTTTCTATCACTGGCCCGTTAGATAAAATTACTGCCCAACAATTAGGGCTAAATTTTTTAGTAAAAAACATTGCCCTGTTTCAGGCTCGAAAAGTTTTAAAACTAGCAAAACAAAAATCTGCATTATATAGAATGGTGTTAATGAACCCAAATGGTGAGGAATTAAACAAAATTGGTAGCATGCTTTTAAAACAAGAAATTATACCCGTTATTGATACATGTTATAATTTTGATGATGCTAAACAGGCGTTTGAACATCTTGCAACAGGGCGAACTAAGGGCAAATTAGTAATCGAATTTAACAATTAGGCAAATTTCAAAAACATAAAAATATCACCATTCTTTGCGCAATTGCAAAGAGTGGTTTTTGTATTTATATACCTAGGTCTTTATTCAAAAGTTCTAGTTCAAATAGTGAATTTAAATTTATCTAAAACTGCTTATAATAATCATTCTAGATAAGGGATTTTAACTTAATGAAAAAAGGTTAATCGGATGTCCAAAAATTTATTATTAGTCAAACATTTTGTGAATGAATATTATAGCGGTGGTTTAAAAAACCTTGAGGCGTTAGTCTCGAATGATTTTAAATATAATTCTAATATTGTTAAAGATTTGAATTTTAAACAATTGGTGAATTACATCGAAACACTATCGACATATGCCGATTCAAATTTTATAAATATAAAATCGGCAGATGATAAGATATTCTACGTAGAATATGAAATCGACCTGATACATCAATATCTTGATTTTAACAAAAAAATTATTGTTTGCAATGTTATCAAAGTAGAAAATCAATTGATTACAAGTATTGAAATGCGTTATGAAAATAAAAACTTCACCGAAGAACAATCCATCTTGGCCTTAGAATTAGTCAGTAAACCTGCATTAACAGAATAATCGGGCTACAAAACCGTTAAGTTTTTTATCTCT
>JABSRY010000024.1 GCA_013214985.1 Hyphomicrobiales bacterium | reverse complement strand
AGCATACGATATTGTATAGCCGCTGTATCGGCAATGCGTGCCATCAAGCCGTCCATCGCATCAATTTCACGCATTAAGTGTCCTTTACCCAAGCCACCAAACGCAGGGTTGCAAGACATTTCACCAATCGTACTTTTTTTATGGGTTACCAATATGGTTTTAACGCCCATTCGCGCCGATGCCGATGCGGCTTCTGTGCCTGCATGACCCCCACCAATGATAACCACTTCTGCTGTCAAATTATCTTGTGACATGATTTTAAATCCAATTATTTTTGGGCTTTTAAGGATTCACGTGAAACAATTTTGGATGTTACCGATGATTCACGTGAAACAATTTTTAAATTCTACGCTTGTTCTAAGCAAAATTACGCCAAATTTCAAGTTGAAACTAGAATAAGGTAAATGTCGGTAATTAGATAAGCCTATTATTTACCAATACAAAAGCCCGAAAATATCTCACCTAATATTTCTTCAACATCAACATGACCTGTAATTTTGCCAATTTCCAAAATCGCACGACGTAAAAATTCGGCGGATATTTCTTCGGGTAAATGTCTGTTTTCTAAAAATTCTATAATGTTTAATTCGGCTTCTTTAAGCAATATTCTATGGCGTTCGCGCGTTACAATATCGTCTTCAACATTTTCAAAATAATCATTCAAATAATGTTTAATCTGTTTTATGACGCTATCAATATTTTGATTGTCTTTAACCGAAATTTGTAAATCCAATTTACCCTTAAACCCATCATTTCCATTCATATCTAATTTGTTTCGGATTAGAATCGACGCTTTAAAATTAAGCCCTTGAAGCGCTTCATAAGACTTTTCATCATCAAATAATGCCAAAGTTAAATCTGCTTGTTCAATCAATTGTTCGGCGCGTTTAACCCCTTCGGCTTCTATTAAATTATCGGTTTTACGAATGCCTGCACTGTCTAATAAATTGACCATATAGCCATCAATATCTAACCGTGCACGAATAATATCCCGCGTGGTACCAGCTTGATCCGAAACGATGGCCACATCGCTATCGACCAAAAAATTCATTAAGCTCGACTTACCCACATTTGGCGCCCCAATGATGGCAATGTTAAACCCATCATTTAACTTTGCACTGCGCCCAAAATTGCTCAATTGCTTGCTTATATAATGTCTAACTTCTTCTATTTGGATATATATTTTATCCAATAAATCATCGGGTATATCTTCTTCTGAAAAATCTATAGTGGCTTCTAGTAACGAAATTGCATTTAGTAATTTGCTTCGAATTTGCCCAAATGCATTGGCTGCCGAGCCACTTAATTGCCTTAAAGCTTGGCGCTTTTGTGCCAATGTTTCGCTGTCTAAAATGGCGGCAATGGCTTCAACACGGGTTAGGTCTAATTTTTCATTAGTAAATGCCAGCCGTGAAAATTCGCCCGCTTCGGCCATTCGGCACAAACCAGTATCATTAAGAATTTTAAACAAATGCTCAATAACCGCTTTACTACCATGTAAATGAAATTCAACCACATGCTCGCCGGTAAAACTATGCGGCGCAGGAAAATATAACAACAAACAATGGTCAACTTCTTCAAGTGTTTTTGGGTCTATTAAATACGCAAGCTTGGCTTTGCGCGGTGATAGATTTGCTTGCCCCAATTGCTGCATTATTTGGGGTACATCGACACCACTTAAACGAACAACTGAAACCCCTGCTTTGCCTGCACCCGATGATAATGCATAGATATTATTTTGTTTCATAACCGAATCCAGTTAAGCAAAGTGGGATAGTTTCAGATGTGAATCGAATTAAACCCGTTCTAAGTGTTCATGCTATCGAAGAAATCATCATTGGTTTTTGTTTGTTCAAGCTTATCGATTAAGAATTCAATGGCATCAGTTGTATTCATTGGGTTTAAGATACGGCGTAGCACAAATGATTTTTTCAGCTTCACAGGGTCGGTCAATAAATCTTCTTTACGGGTGCTCGATTTTTTAATGTCTATCGCAGGGTAACGGCGTTTTTCTGAAATCTTACGATCCAGAACAATTTCTGAGTTACCAGTGCCTTTAAACTCTTCGAAAATAACTTCATCCATACGGCTACCTGTATCGATAAGCGCAGTTGCAATAATGGTTAAACTACCACCATGTTCGATATTTCTAGCCGCACCAAAGAAACGTTTTGGGCGTTGCAACGCATTGGCATCCACGCCGCCTGTAAGCACTTTACCAGAAGATGGGACCACCGTATTATAAGCACGGCCCAACCTTGTAATACTGTCTAATAAAATAACCACATCCCGGCCATGCTCCACTAAGCGTTTGGCTTTTTCGATAACCATTTCTGCAACTTGTACATGGCGCTCTGCTGGTTCATCAAAAGTTGAGCTAATCACCTCACCCTTTACCGAACGTTTCATATCGGTTACTTCTTCAGGCCGTTCATCAATTAATAAAACAATTAAAAAACATTCTGGGTGATTGGTTGTAATGCTATGGGCAATATTTTGTAGCATCATCGTTTTACCAGTAAATGGCGGCGCAACAATTAGCCCACGTTGACCTTTACCCATTGGCGCAACAATATCAATAACCCTAGATGAAATGTCTTTAGTAGAACCGCCAATAACTTCCATATTAAAACGTTCTTCTGGGTAGAGTGGGGTTAAATTATCGAAATGGGTTTTTTGTTTAGATTTTTCGGGTGATTCAAAATTAATACTATTGACTTTAAGCAGTGCAAAATAACGCTCACCATCTTGTGGCGATCTAATTTCGCCTTCAACTGTATCACCCGTTTTAAACGCAAATTTTCTAATTTGGCTTGGGCTTACATAAATATAATCAGGCCCTGGTAAGTAATTTGCATCAGGCGACCGTAAAAAACCAAAACCATCTTGTAAAACTTCAACCACACCTTCACCAATAATGGTGGTACCATTTTCTGCCATCGATTTTAATATCGCAAATAATAAATCTTGCTTACGCATTGCGCTAGCGGACTCAATATCATATTCGGTAGAAATACTAATTAATTCTTTAGGTGATTTTTGTTTAAGATCGTGTAACTTCACAATCTCCATAGTTTCAGTTTCACTCATGGTGCGACCTTGTTAAACGCCGTGACGGCTATATTTTTTTTGAGAAATATTTTGAACAAAATATTTGAGGTAGGATTTTCATAAATAATTGAATTTATGCAATCTGTAAACATTAATTAACAATATTAAGCTTTTAAAACGGCCGCATAATAACCATAAACACAATTATAATCATTAATATTGTCGGTATCTCATTGATATATCTATAAAATTTATGACTACGCGTAACAGCCCCATCCATAAATTTTTTCTGCTCAAGCTCTAAAAATACATGAAATATAGTCATCAAAATAACGCAAAGCAATTTGATATGAAACCAAATATCGGTTTTAAAATCGATAACCCCTGGGGTTATAATTAACAAGATGGCGCAAACCCAAGTTACTATCATAGCGGGTTTCATAATAAAATTGACCAGTTTTCGCTCCATGGGCTTAAAGGCCGCACAAATAATTTCATTATCAATATGCATTGCATGATTTACAAATAGGCGCGGTAAATAAAGCAAACTAGCCATCCAAGAAATAACCGCGATGATATGCAAAGATTTGATAATGCCATAAAAATCGCCTAAAAACTCAAACATAGGGTCAACGCTTTCAAATTAACGGCTGCGAATAGTATCGATTACCATGTGCACATGTGCCTGCGGGGTTTCTGGAATAATACCATGGCCCAAATTAAAAATAAACTTGCGGCCATCCATAATATCGCAAATATGGTTTACTCGGTTTTTAAGCCGCTCACCGCCTGCAACTAGTAAAAGAGGGTCGAGGTTACCTTGTAAGCAAATATTGGCGTCTATATGATCTCTAATCCATTCTAAGGATGTGCTGGTGTCAAATGCCAGACCATCTACATCTACATTTTTGGAATAATAGACATATTTTTCACCCGCACCACGCGGAAATGCAATTATTTTAACATCGGTCATATTGGCAGCTTTTAATTTTTGTTTTAAAAGTTTAACCAAATCATGGGTTGGTTTGACTACCAAACGGTCAAATTCATCATCGGCTAAATTACCAGCCCAACTGTCAAAAATTTTAAGCACTTGTGCGCCATTTTTAGCTTGGGTGAATAAATAGTCGGCCAAAACTTCGCTGAGTAAAACCAATAACCGATCCATTAATTCAGGCTCGTTATAAGAAAATAAACGCCCAATTTTTTGATCGACACTGCCAACACCGCCTAGCATATAGGTTAGTAAGGTCCATGGTGCACCACAAAACCCAATAAGGTCTTTATCATCGGGTAATGTTTTACGAATAGATTTTATCGCCTGATAGACTTTGTCTATGTTTTTATGAAAATCAGTTCTATTTAAGGCTTCAATATCGCTTAAACAAGTTAAGGGGGTTAGTTTGGGCCCTTGGCCTTTGATAAACCCAACTTGCATACCTAAAGCGTCCGGTACGACTAAAATGTCTGAAAATAGAATAGCTGCATCAAAATCAAATTTTCGAATGGGCTGCATGGTTACTTCAGTAGCTAATTTAGGATTGTAACATAAATCCAAAAAGCTACCGGCCTCTTCTCTTACTTTGAGATATTCTGGTAGATATCGACCTGCTTGTCTCATGAACCAAATGGGAGGAATTGTCGGGGGCGTTTTACTAAAAGCGTTTCTAATCATAATAATATATATATTAATTGTTGTTGTTGTTGGTCAGTGAATAATGGGCATAAAAATCTGTTAATGATTCTTTAACATGTAATCCACAATTAAAAATATTTCTAAATTTGTACACTAAAAAATGCAAAAATTAATAAGTTCAAGAACGGCGTTAACCTTTTGTTAATAAATTGGCTAAAACCTTAACAAAAAGTTAACAAGCAATTTATTTATTAATTTTTTATGCATGTTGATAATGCCTGTAGAAATACTTATAACTTTATTAAAACTTATCCACCCTAATTAACAGTCAATTTATGCAAACTTATACAAATGTGGAAAAGATTTAATAAATAAGGCTATGCTTGAATAACTAATCGATGAATTCAACTTTGTTAAATTTAATCCACAAGTATCCACAATTTATAAACAGGCTATCTTATGATTGATAATGAAAAGCTAAACTTAATTTTAGCCTCCAATAGTAAAGGCCGCAAAGCCTTGCTAACGGGCGCAAATATTAACTTTTTAGCGATAGCTGCGAATATTGATGAAGATATTATAAAAAATAGAAACCATAGTTTGGGGTTTTCGCCAAAACAAACCGCGCAAGATTTGGCCGACGAAAAAGCCATATTTGTTTCGTTGCAGAATCAAACTGCATTGGTGTTAGGTTCCGACCAGGTTTGCCACTTAGACAATGAAATTTTAAACAAACCAGGCAATAAACAACGGCTATTTAACCATATTAAAAAACTAACTGGCGAAACCCACATTTTAACCTCGGCATTTAGCATTGCCTTAAATGGCAAAATTATATTCAGACATAGCGATGATGCCTTATTAACTATGTATGAATTAGGCGATGAAGATATCAATACCTATATAGCAAAAGCTTCGGATGACGTGGTGAATAGCGCAGGTGGTTATCATCTAGAAGCGGTGGGTGTACAATTGTTTAAAAAAATAGAGGGCAGTTATTTTACAATTTTGGGTTTACCATTATTACCCTTAATTGCATTTTTAAACGATTATCAAACTAAATAGACTGTAGATATATGAAAAAATTATATGTAATTGGTTGGCCAATTAACCATTCTAGGTCACCCTTGATTCATAATTATTGGTTAAAAAAGCACTCAATTGATGCAAAATATGAATTAAAAGAGATTGAACCCAAAAACCTGCCTGACTTTATTAACACATTTAATAAAGAGGAATGTGTGGGGTTTAACATTACCATACCGCATAAAGAGGCGGTGTTTGACTTGGTAAAAACCCGCGGTGATTTAGCCAATATATTATCGGCAACGAACGTAATTTCATGGCAAAATAATGGTTTATTTGCTGATAATACAGATGGTTATGGCTTTTATAAAAACCTAATCGATTTAAGCGGATGGCACAATATCAGTGCGCCAGTCATTATTTATGGGGCGGGCGGCGCGTCGCGGGCGGTCATTCAAGCCATGAAAGATGCGGGGGCTAAAGATTTATATGTTTATAACCGAACAGTTTCGCGTGCTAAAAAATTACTTGAAGATTTAGACATAAAAGCTACAGTTTTAAACAATCAGAATGAATTGGATAAATGCTTAGAAAAAGCAGGCTTATTTATAAATTGTACGAATTTGGGCATGCATGGATCAGCGTCACTTGATGTGGATCTAGCATTAATGCCAAGAAATGCTATTATAGCAGATATTGTTTATACGCCGTTAAAAACAGATTTGTTAAAACAGGCTGAGAAACTGGGTTTAAAAAATGTCGATGGTTTGGGCATGTTATTGCATCAGGCTGCAAAAGCGTTTGAAATATGGTTTGGTATTTTACCAGAAGTAGATCAAACTATAAGAAATCTTGTTATCGATGACTTAAAGTCATAGCGTAATAGTTGAAAAAAGGGGAATCAAAATGTTAAAAATTGGACTAACTGGTTCTATAGGAATGGGCAAATCGACGACATCTGAAATGTTTAAACAGTATGGCATTCCAATTTTTGATGCCGATGCGATGGTGCATATTCTTTATCAAAAAGATTATCAGGGTTATGATGCTGTAAAAGCCATTTGCCCAGAGGCAACCACTGGGGATAATGTGGATAGAGTCATTTTATCGGCGCATATTTTAAAGCACCCAGATGATTTGAAAAAAATTGAAAAAGCCATACACCCGCTTATTCGTGAAATTGAAAATGAGTTTTTTAGCCAAACCCAAAAATCGGGTGCGCATTTTATAATATTTGACATTCCTCTATTATTTGAAATGAATGTTGGCCATGATATGGATAAAGTTATTGTGGTAACCACCAGTCCCGAAATTCAAAAGGAGCGGGTGATGCAGCGACAATCCATGAGTATAGAGAAGTTTGAATTTATTTTATCGAAGCAAATGGATGACACTGAAAAACGCAAAAAAGCCGATTATATTGTGGATACTAGCGACGGTATTGAAAGTGCAAAACAACAGGTTGCCAAAATAGTTGACCAAATAAACTTGTTAGAAACATAATGCTAGACATCCCCTTAAGATCCATTGTTTTAGATACTGAAACAACAGGCTTTAAAACATCTGAAGGCCATAGATTGGTTGAAATTGGCTGTTTAGAGCTTAAAAATCTTATTCCCACAGGGGAAGAGTTTCATGTTTACGTAAACCCTGAGCGCGATATGCCTGAAGGGGCATTTAAAGTGCATGGTTTGAGCATTGAGTTTTTATCTGATAAGCCCCTATTTGAACAAGTTGCCGATGATTTTTTAAAATTTTGCGGTGACGATATATTAGTGATTCATAACGCGCCGTTTGATATGGGCTTTTTAAATTATGAATTGCAAAAAGCCAACCGCCCAAGGTTAAAGCAAACCACTGCCAATGGCGGTATAATTGATACTTTAACCGTGGCGCGTAAACGCTACCCAACGGGCCCCAATAGCTTAGATGCTTTATGCCGCCGTTTTGGCATCGATAATAGCAACAGAACATTGCATGGTGCCCTGCTTGACAGTGAATTACTTGCCGAAGTTTACATGGAATTAATGGGCGGCAGGCAAACCAGTTTTATGGATGCAGATGCAGGTGGTAATAATGTTTCGATGGCGAATCAAGCCATATTAAGGCAGCAAAAACGCCCAACCAAACTTGCAAACTTGCTAAGTGATGCCGAACTAAAAGCCCATCAAGAATTTATCAGTGATGAAATTGGTGAAAAAGCCATTTGGCATAAGCTGTAACAAAAAAGGCGCTGTAAAAACAACGCCTTTAAACTTGATATAATATATTTCACAAAACATAACCCTGTCATGCTCCAGCACCTTTCGGTAAACATAGCCGTGAGCTATCGGTATACTCCACCACTTTTCGGAGTGCATAACGACCGTCACTTATGTGACGCGCATGCGCAGGCCTTTGCGAAGCAAAGAACAGCCGTGAGCTATATTATTGCTTAGTTTCACCTTCAGCTGTTTCGCCTTCACTTGCGTTTTCGGCGTTGGCTAATAGGTTATCGCGGTAAAGCGCAGCAAAATCGACAGGGTCAATCATTAATGGTGGGAAGCCACCATCGCGAATTGAATCAGATACAATACGGCGTGCGAATGGGAACAGAATACGTGGGCATTCAATCATCACCATTGGGTGAATGCTTTCGGCATCAACACCAATAATTTTAAATACTGCACCATAATAAAGCTCTGCGTTAAAAATAACAGTTTCGCCATCTTTAGCGGAAGCCTCAATTTGTAATACCACTTCAAAGTCGGTATCGCTTAAAGGCGTTGCTTGCACATTAATGCTAATGTTAATTTGACTATTTTGGCTAACATCGCCAGATAGTGACATGGGTGCATTGGGATTTTCAAAAGAAAAATCTTTAATATATTGCACTAATACGTGAATACCAGGTGCTTCTGCTTGCTTGGTTTCTACAATTTTGTCTTCGTCAGCCATAATTTACTTTCTTATAAAATTTGCGTTATTTTTAATATGCTTATGACTAAAGCACAAGTTTTAAATTTAGTCTTTTTCGTTCCACGGCGATTCTGGGTTTTTTGTGGATGAAACATCGTCAATTTTTTTTGAATCTATATCGACAACATCATATTCGCCTTCTATTTCATTTTTATCTGAAAAGCCTTGAGGGTTTTGCTTTTGGCTAAAGTTGCTATGGAACTGAAAGTTAGAACTTGTTTTGGCCGTACGAGACTTTTTAACCCGACTGGATATTAAATGTGCAATGCCCAACCTGACTTGCGGTATAAAAAAGCTAAAGCCAATAAAGTCGGTAAAAAAGCCTGGGGTTAAAAGCAAAAGCCCAGCCACCACGATAAATGCCCCATGAATAAGACTTTCGAGCGGCAATTTGCCTTCTGCCATATCGCTTTGTAACTTCATAAGGACGTTTAGGCCTTGTTTGCGTAATAGATAAGTGCCGATCATTGCGGTTATAATGACAATCGCCAGTGTAGAGAATAAGCCAATAGCCCCGCCCACTTGAATAAACAACCCAATTTCAATCACAGGTATTGCTATAAATATAAGTAAAAAGAGCAGTGCCATATTTTTGTTCCGTTATGCTAATGTTAATTGTTTAAGCAAGCTAGCAAATAAATTTTAAAAATTCATCTGAATGTTTGATAAAACATAGATTAATGACTATATGTATACTAATTCAATAAAAACAAGATTGATTTATGACGAAATATAAGCAATTTTGAATGACAGTTTAAATTTAAGGATAATTACATGGGCGCGATACTCAATATTTTGGTTCCAATATTGGCTGTTTTTATAGTTTATAAGCTTTTTACCACTTTAGGTAAAAATGGCGAAGATGGTCAAAACCCAAATCAACGCCATGACAATCGGTTTGATGGCACAAAAAACGATGACAATAGCAATGTTATTAGTTTACCAACTGCCAAGCGAAACGTAAAAGCCAATGCTCAGCGCCCAGACCCTGTTGAAGTACTTAATAGTGCAATGGAAGCAGAAAGCTTTGCCAATGCAGATGAAGAAGCCAAACAAGGGTTACAAAAAATAATTTTTGCGCATCCATCATTTGATTATCATGAATTTATGAACGGTGCCGAAGTGGCATATGAAATGATTAATTTGGGCTTTGCTCAAAATGATAGAGATATTTTAAAGAGACTGCTTGTTGACCAAGTATATAATAGTTTTGATACAGTTATGACAGCGCGTGAAGCCGCTGGAAACAGAGTAGTTAGCCGTTTTGTAGGTTATGAACGTGTTCAGCTTAAATCGGCAGATGTCGATGGCGATATGATACGCCTTAATGTGCATTTTGTTGCAAAATTGGTTTCAACAACCTATGATAAGAATGACCGTATTATTGAGGGCGATGAAAAACATATTTTCAATACCAATGATGTTTGGACGTTTGAAAACAATATGAGTGACGATAATACATCTTGGAAACTAGCAGCAACCGCTAAAGGTTAAGATTAAGTTTAATGGGTTAGGCCAATGCGTAAAGCTGCTCCAAAATCACGTAAATTATCCACTCAAGAAAAATCACTTTGGAAAAACGTAACAAAAGATGTGATTAAAAACCGCATTGATGTGCGCAAGGTTGAGCTGAGTTTACAAATTGAGCTGGCTATAAACATTACGAAACCCAATATTCTTGTTGTAAAAAAGCAATCATCCACTGCGTTAGATAGCCAATATTTGATTAAGTTGATGAAGAAGTTTGATAATAACACCCACCCCGCGCATGTAGCGGGGCAGGGGCGCATAGCGGCAAAAACACCCACAAGAAACCATAGCTATTTACCCGAGCCAAATAGCCCACAAAATGTGCCTTTAGAGCGTAATATTAGGCAAAAGCTACAACGGGGTAGGGCAGAAATTGATGCAAAGCTAGATTTGCATGGCTATAATAGAATGAATGCCCAGCATAAGCTGCTTAACTTCTTACAATCGGCTTGGCAGCAAGGTTATAAAACCGTAATTATAGTAACGGGCAAGGGCGATGGCCCCGTGAGTCGCCACAGTTTGCACAGTGCGGATTTTTTTCAAATGCCCGAACAGACATCGGTTTTGCGTAGTTTAATTGGCGAATGGTTAAACTCTGCCGAGGCATCAAAATATGTGGTCGGTTGGCAACCTGCCCACCCCAAACATGGCGGCGGCGGCGCGGTTTATGTGCGGTTGCGCAATAAAAACAAATATAGATGACGGCCTATTTTAATTTGACGGTTAATTTAAATGACACCTTTTGGTTTGAAATTACGAGAATTACGCAAACAACGCGGTATTAGCCAAAAACAAATGGCCGAAGATCTACACATTTCTGCGGCCTATTTATCGGCATTGGAGCATGGCAAGCGCGGTGTGCCATCTTGGCAAATGTTGCAACGTATCATCCATTATTTTAATATTATTTGGGATGAAGCCGAAGAATTAGTAGAAATTGCCGGGCTTTCGCGCACTAAAACCCAAATAAACACCATTGGCCTATCTGCCAAAGCCAACATTCTAGCCAATCGCTTTGCCACAGAAATACCAAATTTTAAAGAGCATGATATTGACAGAATGTTAGAGCTTTTGGACGATATTTAATAGACAAACGGTGCATAGACTTATTTTTAAGTCATATTTTAAGATAGGATTTTTTATGAACCTTATTTCGGCAGTACAGTCGAGTTTATTACAATATGTTGGTATTCATGGCAGAGCATGTCGATCAGAATATTGGTGGTTTATATTATTTACATGGATATTAATTGGTTTTGTGAGACTAGTATTTGGAGAGGGTGTTGAACTGATTGTTATATTTGTGATTTTATTTCCAAAAATATCCGTGAGTATACGGCGTTCGCATGACATTAATATATCGGGTTGGTGGATACTGCCTTATTTAATTATATATTTTCTTGTTCTTGCCGAAACCTTGGTTCCTACCGGCACTTATAGCTTCCCTCACTTAATTTTTGTATACATGGCTATTGGTGCGGTTTATATTTATCTTTATACTAAAAAAGGTGATGTTGGGGGCAATCGGTATGGGGCGGATCCATTGGCTGTTGAGGCCGATGTGGATGTATCCCAAACGTGAAAACTGATAAATTGTTGGAGCTGGTAGGTGATATTTAATAGACGAACGGCGCATTGACTTTGTTAAGCGACATTTTATATTTCATCTTATTTTTAAACTATAATTTATGATAGGATTTATATGGATTTTATATCAGCAATACAGTCGGTTTTAACAAAATATGTTGGTTTTTCTGGCCGAGCATGTCGGTCAGAATATTGGTGGTTCTATTTATTTTCAATAATGGTTATAGGTGTAACCCCGCTATTATTGGGTCATAATATAAGTTCATTTGTTTCACTGCTTCTGATTTTACCAACTATTGCCGTTACGGTAAGGCGGTTACACGATGTCAATAGATCTGGTTGGTGGCTTGGCACACCATTTTTAGTTTTATTAATAACAGGTGCAATATTAGTACTTAGTAAAGGTGAAGCTGCAGGTTTTGCAGGTTTCGTAATTTTTCCATTATTTGTGGTAGGGATTTATCTTTTCTATCTTTATACAAAAAAGGTGATGTAGGTGATAATCGATATGGAGCAGATCCATTGGCTGTTGAGGCAGATGTGGATGCATCCCAAACGTAAAAATAAACCCCAAACTATTTATATAGCTTGGGGTTTTTGTTTATAATATAAACTTGCTTAAGTCTAAATTGCGCGATAGGTCGCCAATGTTATCTTCAACATATTTAGCGTCGATAATCAGCGTTTGGCCGCCCCTATCGGTCGCGTTAAAGCTAATTTCGTCTAACACACGTTCCATAACCGTCTGCAAGCGCCTTGCGCCAATATTTTCGATATGTTCATTCACACTGACTGCGATATCGGCTAAGGCGTCAATCCCATCTTCAGTAAAGTCTAATGTGACATTCTCGGTTTTCATTAAGGCCTTATATTGCTTAATTAAACTGGCTTCTGGCTCGGTTAAAATACGCACAAAGTCGTTTTTCGTTAAGGCTTGCAACTCGACCCTAATGGGCAAACGCCCTTGTAGTTCGGGCAATAGATCGGATGGTTTAGCAATATGAAATGCGCCCGATGCGATAAACAAAATATGGTCGGTATTGACCGTGCCATATTTGGTTGAAACCGCAGTGCCTTCTATTAACGGCAATAAATCGCGCTGAACCCCTTCACGGCTTACATCGCCACCTTTTTGATCGCTTCGTACGCAAATTTTATCAATTTCATCTAGAAATACAATGCCATCATTTTCTACTTTATCAATGGCTTCTTTGATAATCTGCTCATCGTCTAACAGCTTATCGCTTTCTTCATCGATTAAAATTTCATAGCTGCTTTTGACCGACAATTTTTTAATTTTGGTTTTTTCGCCAAAAGCTTTGCCGAGCATATCGCCAATATTGACCATGCCCATTTGCGCACCAGGCATGCCTGGTATGTCCATTGTCGGCATGCTAGATGAGCCTGAATCGGCGACTTTAATATCGATCTCTTTATCGTCCATTAGGCCATCGCGTAGTTTTTTTCTAAAGCTTTCGCGGGTGGTGGATGACGCATCTTTACCAACCAACGCGTCTAACACGCGGTTTTCGGCTAGTTCATGGGCTTTGATTTTAACATGCTGGCGTTTGTCGGCACGTACCATTGCAATGCCACTCTCGAGCAAATCGCGAATAATTTGTTCGACATCGCGCCCAACATAACCCACTTCGGTAAATTTTGTGGCTTCAATTTTAATAAAAGGTGCATTGGCAAGCTTGGCCAAACGGCGCGATATTTCGGTTTTACCAACACCAGTGGGCCCGATCATTAAAATGTTTTTAGGAGTAACTTCAACACGTAACTCTTCGTTAAGCTGCATACGACGCCAGCGAT
>JABSRY010000239.1 GCA_013214985.1 Hyphomicrobiales bacterium | reverse complement strand
GGAGGGGATGGACACGTCTTAATGACATCGTTTGGGGAACTATGATTGGCAAATAATATTTGTGGGTAATTAAAAGCGAGACCAGACGCTTACAAATGATCTTTTAGAATAAACAATATTTGCTGGATTAATAAGTATATTTTGGGTCGGTTATTATTTAATGAACAATTTTACACCATGGCACACCCATAATGAACAAAAATACAACTAAAATTGGATACGCCCGCACCTCTACAACCGACTAGCCAGACGCTTACCTTTTGAGTGCCTATAGTGGATCAATAAAAACTTAAAATCTTTACGACAGAACCCAAAGATCTGATTAAAATAAAATTTTATCATTTTTCTTTCGAGTACTTTGATAAAATATTTCCATAGCTTCAATAAATGAGTTATTGCGGGTCCAAAAATCTGGATAATCCCCCTGTTTTTTTATTAATGAAGCAGATATTTGAGAGGTTTCCTCTGTTGTTGGTAAATCCCATTCACTCATCGACCAAAATTTATCTAATTTGCTTTTCGTCTTTGGCGAATGATTGATTGCATGACTTTCCAAATTATTTTCTAAGTTAGTCTTTGATTTAGATGTTGCAATTTTATTCAATGCTTTGTCCATGGAGATAATAGGCGAAAAGTAGTGTGTATCATATTCCATCTCGATAGTATTGGGTAGTGATAAATGCTCTGCAAACACTTGTCCTAGCTCGGTTTTTTTCAAAGCGAGTTGTAAGTTTTCTTGGCTTATTCCACGTAATTGAAATAGCAACATAGGAGTTGCATCAAGCAGGTTAGCAATATGATAGTACACGCCAGCAATATGCTTACATGGGCTAGCATAGTCTGGACAACTGCATTGTGCTTCAATATCGTCAAACGATTTTGGGAGTAAACAATACTCGCCAAAAGCATCTTCAATGGTCGACGGTATTTCATTCAACATTAACTTAGACAGCCAGCCAGCATTGCCGCTGATTGTGTTAATAATATCTTGCCAAGCTCGTTTGGGAATTTTTTGAAAAACTAACGTTACTTTGTAACGTGGCTCTTCTGTAACACCAAAATAAGGATTAACATTGCCTCGCAGTGTTGCACTAACTTGATTATCACTATGAAAAAACTCTAATATACGGTTATCGGTACGATATGCCTTTCCACGTTGTAAACGCCCAGTGTCAATGAAATCTTCCAGTGCTTCGACAAATGTTTTGCCCCACCATGTCCTATGTAATGCCATATTTTTTCACCTCTTTTTACTTCAATTCTCAACTGACCTGTACTTGCGCTTATCTGTTAGGATTGTGCTTTGCTTAAACGAATTAAGTCAATGAAAGACGCAGGATCAAGCTTAGTTAACCAAGATTCATCATTACCAATAATAGCGTCTGACATTTTCTGTTTGTCCATGAGCATGTTATCTATTCGTTCTTCAACGGTACCAAGCATCACAAATTTATGGGCGAAGACTGTTTTTTGTTGGCCGATTCTATAGGCCCTGTCAGTTGCCTGGTTTTCTACCGAAGGATTCCACCATCGATCAAAGTGGATGACATGATTAGCTTTCGTCAGAGTGATGCCTACACCGCCTGCTTTCAGTGACAACACAAACACCGCAGGTGGTGCATCCTTTGATTGAAATTTTTCTATCATGCTGTCCCGCTGTTTAGCGCTCGTCCCTCCATGTAAATAATAAACGGGTATGCCTAACTGATGTTTAAATACGTTTGTCAATTGCTGACATATCTCTGTAAATTGGCTAAATACCAACGTACTTTCACCATTATCTATCGTTTCTTTTATCATTTCGATAACACGCTGCAATTTAATGGAGCGCTCTTGGCTAAATTCACTGCCATCTTGCAGTACTTGGGTAGGGTGGTTACAACATTGCTTTAAACGCAATAAAGTTGAAAGCATTAATCCTTTGGTTTGAATACCGACCTCCTTTGCTTCGGCCAATTTTATTTCGACCTCATTCACGATAGTTTGATAAATAGAGGCTTGCTCAGTGGTTAATTCACAGTATATTTTTTGCTCTACTTTGTCAGGTAAGTCAGAAATGATGTTTTTATCACTTTTCAAGCGTCTTAAAATGAATGGCTCAACGAGTGTTTTCAACATTTGCGTTTTTTGTGGGTGATTATCTCGCTGTATTGGTAATTCAAAAGTCTTACGAAAGTCGGTTTTAGTACCTAAAAATCCAGGATTTAAGAAGTTGAAAATTGACCACAAATCCATTAATCGGTTTTCAATGGGTGTACCCGTCAGTGCAATACGCGATTTGGCTTTAATACTACACAACACTTTCGTTTGCATTGCCATCGGGTTTTTGATGTTTTGCGCCTCATCCACGATTAATCGCGACCATTCAATGCTGTTAAATAATACTTTGTCTTGGCGGACAAGCCCATAAGAGGTGATCAATATATCCAGTCCCTTAAGGGATTCTATGAAATTGTTTTTCTGCTTTCTTTTGCTACCATGATGCACTTGCACTTTTAAGGAAGGCGCAAAAGTTTTTAATTCTCGTTGCCAATTACCTACCACAGACGTGGGTGCAACGAGTAGTACAGTATTCTGTTTAGGGCTAGCAAGTAACAATGAGATAATTTGCATGGTTTTGCCTAAGCCCATATCGTCAGCAAGGCAAGGATTCATGCCTAAACTTTCTAAATAATTCAGCCATGCTAAACCTCTATTCTGGTAGGGCCTTAATGTGGCTAATAACTGACTAGGCTGTTTTGTCGTGGAGAATTTTTCTTTATTATTTAACATCGCCAACATATCAGTAATGTTGTCATCTAAGTCGATTTCGTAAAGCTGATCATCGGCCGACATCACCAATAAATCCTTAATACTGCCGATATGCTTATCCCGCTGAGAGGATTCAATCAACTGTTGCATTTTTTCCATTTCGTTAATATCAATAGCGACCCATTGACCCCGAAAATATACCAATTCAGAGTTTGCTTTTATCAGTTGCTGCCATTCATCAGGACTCACTTCTTGTTCGCCAATGGCATATTGATAATTAAAATTCAACAATGTATCTTGATTGAAATATCCACCAGGGGCATTGGGTAATTTTTTCTCTGTATTCTTTTTTACCCGTAATTTTATTTTTGCTTTTAATCGCCCTTTATTTGTCCACCAACTGGGTACAATAATGTGATAACCACCGGCATGTAATGCCCATGCGTCTTCTTTTAAAAATTCAAATGCCTGTTCACCCGACAATATCAACGTCGTGTTGTGTAGATGATCGGTAAAAAGCGTGTCAATTAACGGATAAATGCGGCTAGCGTAACCGAGTTGTAGTAATAATGTACGATCAATGTCTGTGCCCAACATTTTGGTTATCAGCGTTTGTTCAGCTCGTTGCGCCTTTGTGAGCTTCGTGCTAAAAGATCTTTTAGACCAATATTGTGAAAGATTGATCATAAAAGAGGGCGTGTTTTTCGACTGCAATAATATTTCCAAATGCCAATCGTTTAAAGTATCAGAACTGGCTTCCCGTAATCGAAAACATATATTAAATTTTGCACCAAATTGGTCATAACTTAAATTGTTTTGCCAAAGCTTCCACGCTTTCCACTGATCTTCGGCTAAAGAAGATTTTGTCGTTGAAAGGCATTGTTCAATCACCGACCCTTCAACTAATTTATAAATTTTTTGTGGGTACTGGGTGCTGGCAATTAGTTTTGTTAAAGAGACTTCGCTAAAGTGAGTTAATACTGATCCTGCGTCATAAGTCACATTTTTCCCTAAACTGGCAGATGCAGGCATACACGTTGCTATGTGCTCTAGTCGTGATTTAAACTTCGACGAAAATGGCACCCATTTACTCCGAGTTTTTACTGCTAATTGTTTATTTTTATGTGTCTTTTTTGTCTTCCGTCCATCGTCTTTGTTAACGACCTCTTTTGCAACCAATACAGGAATATATTGATCATTTTTTACTACATGACTGATCTCAGCTGCCATCTTTATCCAAAATTTAGCATCATCAGCCAAACGAATATCATCAGAAAAATAATAATGTAAAAAATTAAGTTCTTTTAAAAAAACTAAAACGCCATCTATTACGACAGTATTAAGGTGAAACTTATCTTTGTGACTGACTTGGTCATCCTCAAGATTGATTAAATTAGCAATGAGTGCCGAAGGAATGCCTTCACCCGCTTCATTACAAGGTAAATAAACAGGTTGTCGAACAGCATAAAAAGGGTGTTTGAATTGTTTTTCTACAAATGCATTCAAGGCATTTTTGGATAATTGATAGGGGAAATATGCAACTTGCTTCTTATTGCTGTTATCGAGTTTATTGCTTTGTTCTACCCATAGGTATAACTGACCAGTATTATCGTAAGAAGCATATTGTTGCTGCCAAAAAAGATGTATAAAATGCAATGTTTAGACCTTCTCTATACAACGACGCCCTAGTTGAGCATTCAAACCTAAACTTACCCCATTCACATTAGTAAGATCAATACTAAATTATAGGCTTTGTTTTTTGATTTACATATGTCTCGGTTTCAAACCACCGATTATTAATCGGTAAAACTGGACTTTAGTCATTATAACTTCCAAAATAGGCGTTGTTGCATGGATGCTATATTCTATGATATGCTAGATGCACAAATTAGAGATTATTACAAAATAAATCAAATGAGGTGATTATTTTAAGTACACCCGTTAATAACGAACCTCACAACGTATTCACACCCGCGGCAGTAAGTGTTGTATATATTATGTATTCCATCA
>JABSRY010000238.1 GCA_013214985.1 Hyphomicrobiales bacterium | reverse complement strand
GCAGTGCGCACCTATAACGTGCTATTAGATGAAGAAAGACGCGTTGCAGCAGCCTTTATCGCTATTAATTAGGTAATTATATTGAACGATCAATTAAAACAACAGCTTGGTAGTCATATTGCAAAATTCGATCATCTTGCAATTACTTTAATGCCGCAAGATGTGCAATTGTCTATTTATGTGCTTTGTAGCTTTTTTGCCGAGCTAGATGTTATCCCTGCAACGGTTTCAGAGCCTATGCTAGGCGAAATAAGGTACCAATGGTGGCGTGATGTAATTAATGAAAAAAATGCACAAAGCCCACTGGCCGAAAAATTATTAGAGGCAATGCAAACGCATAATTGGGCAGAAAAACCACTACTAGATATGATCGATGCAAAAATTTTTGATTTATATGCCAACCCGATGGAAACTAAAACACAATTTGAAGCCTATGCAGGCCATACATATTCAACCTTGTTACAGTTGACCGCTAATTCCATAGCTCCAGCAACCGCGAAATTGTTTTCAGATGTTTCTGGTCATCTTGGGGTAGCTTTTTGCGTTGCAAAATATCTTACATATTTAAAAGTGCATCAATCACGCGGCCAAGTTTTTATCCCACAAGATATTTTGAGCCAACATGCTTTAAGCACCGATGATTTTATAGCAGCACAAAATTTAGCGTCTATTAACGCATGTTTGCAAGCGTTTGCTGCCTATGGTCAAGACCATTATCAGCAAGCAAAAAGTCATCTCAATAAACTCGATTCAAAAGCAAAATCTGCTTTATTTCCAACCCTATTGCCGTCAATTCGCAGCAAATTAATATTATCAAATGCAAAAAAACACGAAAACGCGCTGTACCAAAAATTAGAAACAATCTCACCAAGTCAACTTAGTTTCCAATGGCAATTGGTAAAAGCCAATTTGTTTAAAAAAATCTAGTCGGCTTTTTGCCATTCAGTACCATCAAATTGCTCTTGCGGTTGATATTGATTTTTATATTCCATACTTTTAGAGCCATCAATATAAAAACCTAAATAAACATATGGCAATTTATTCTCTTGAGAATATCGAATATGGTCCAAGATCAAATATTTTCCGATACTGGTTTTTTCAAGGCTTGGCTCAAAAAAACTATATACCATCGACACACCGTCAGACATGATGTCAGTTAACGCCACGGCGACTAGTGTATCTTCTTCTGTTTCTTCATTGGGTAAATAATATTCAAATAATTTCGTGTTCACATTAGATTCCGCAATCATTTTTGCAAAATCCATCACCCCCATATTACTCATTTCACCATCTGAATGGCGGGCGTTTATATATCTGTTGAACAGCCGATATTGCTGAGATGAGGGGTGGTTGGGTTTTATTTTTCGAATTAGATCCTTATTTTTATTCAAAACCCGTCTCTGGCTTTTACTAAACTTAAAACCATTAATTATAATACGTGCCGAACGACAGGCATTACAGGCCTTACAAGCAGGTATATAAGCAATATTTTGGCTTCTTCTAAAACCATGTTGTGATAATTGTTCAAAATAATCTGTGGCGTTTTTACCATTTAATTTTGTAAAAATTTTACGCTCAACTTTACCGTCTAGGTAAGAACAAGGGTCTTCCACAGTTAGATAAAAAGTTAAATTATCTATATTTTGAATGATGGTTTTATTCATCATAACAGCTCGCGTGTAAAATTATAATTCTAGTATAAACCATAATAATAGGGGATAGCAATTGTAAATGTAATCCACATCAAAATGACTAAGGGTACACCCGCTTTTACAAAATCAAAAAATTTGTAGTTACCAGGGCTCATAACTAATAAATTAGTTTGGTATGCTATGGGGGTTGCAAACGAGCAGTTTGCGGCAAATATTACAGTATAGATAAAAATTTGCGGGTCAACATTCAGCTTAATTGCGGTGTTATAGGCAATAGGCGCAAACAAAACAGCAGTTGCATGGTTCGACAAAAAGTTGGTTAATACAGCAATTAGCAAAAAGAAAGCAGATAAAATAACCCATATTGGCGCCCCCTCTAAGCTATTTATCACCGCATCGGCAATCAAAGCAGCCCCGCCCACACCTTCCAATGCGGTAGACATAGCAAGCGCCGCGCCAATTAATAGGAGTATTTTACGGTCAATAGCCCGTGCTGCTTGGCGCACATTAAGTGCGCCAATTAAAATCATCGCCAATGCACCAATAAATGCCGAGATAACAATCGGTACAAGACCAAATGCCGCAACGCCAATTGTAATGGCAAATATACCCAAAGCACTACGCGCATGGGTTAATAGCGGCAGGTCAGTGGCAGACCATTCAAGCACTAATAAATCTCTAAAACTGCGTAAACTAAATATGTCACTACGCGAGCCTAATAACAGTAAAACGTCACCCGCTTCAAGGCGTACTTCATCAATGGCAAGGCGCTTCATGCGTTTACGGCGCTGAAGACCCAATACTGTACAGCCCGTTTGAGCCAAATGGTTAGATTGGTTTACAGTCTGCCCAATCATCCGAGATGCGGGTGCAATGATAGATTCGACCATAGTCAAATTAGAGGGGTCAAGCTCAACACCAAAATTATTGCCCGTATCAAAACTAGCCCTAATAAAACTATTTTTGCTATTAAAGTTTTTGGTCAAAACATCGCGTGTGGCAGCAACAATAATCATGTCACCTGCTTTTAGAGTAACATCTTCAAATGGCGGTAATATTGTTTGATAGCCACGGTTAATTGAGCGAACTGTCATGCCCTTTAGTTCAGGGAATAGACCAACACGGCTTTCCATACCAATTAAAGTGTTGTTACGGTTTAATTTAATTTGTGCCAAAAACTGCTTACCGCGAGCAGTATTGGTTGCCGTTTCATTGCCAGTTGAATTGCTGTCCGTATTCAAAATATGCGGCATTACAAAGATAACGTATAGCGCACCAACAGAAGCCAGCATCAAAGCAGGCACCGAAAAATCAAAAAATGCGATCGGCGGCAAACCCTTTTTTTCTATAATAGCCGAAGCTAACAAGTTAGATGAAGAGCCAATTAAGGTGGTCATGCCCCCTAAAATACTAATGAAACTAAGGCTCATCGCAACGCGCGATTCGGCAATGTTTATCCGTCGCGCTAGGCCAATAATAATTGGCAAAAACATAATTACCACGGGGGTATTGTTTAAAAAAGCACTCACAGTACCAGCGACTAAAAATATAACTGCAATAGTAAGCTGCGGCTTTTTTTCGCCATAATGCGAAACAAGCTGTGCAACGCCATCTAACGCGCCCGTTTGAAACAATGCCTGACCAATGACTAATAAAGATAAAATGGTAATAAGGGCAGGGTTGGCAAAGCCAGCCAATATATCGGCGCTAGATACGGGTTGATTTGCATCGACTTGCGCAGGGAAAAAGTGAAAAACCAACAAAAATGCAGCAATGATAGCAAGAGAAGTTACTTCCAGGCTAATTTTTTCAGCGGCATAAGATATAATAGCAAAAAAGATTATAATAAAAGATGCCCATAAAGGAATATTCATTTGGACAATGTTTAAAGATTCTAAAATTTGGTTCATATTGAAATAATGCGAAATTCTTCATAAGAAGCCAATGTTTAAATATCTTTTAGTGCTTTAACGCACAGAAAAGCCAAGATAATAGACCGTAGCTTGACAATTATACCTAGACAGAAAGTAATTTAACTAAATAAAATAAAATCCAAAGCGCAAGAATCTTTCTTTGTCCACGAAAGGTTATTTCAATTGGTTAGTAAAACACACTTTGCTTGGCATCATGCTGCACATATGCTATTGAGCATTCACAGGCTCAATTGAATGACAAGTTACACCAACAAAAATCATTATTCAGTCTAAATTTTAACCCATGTATGGAGGCTCATATGTCTGATACTACCGAAACGAATGTTTCTAAAACCGAAGCTGTTGAAACTGTTGCTGTAGAAGCTGCGCCAGTTGTTGAAGCTGAAGCGCCCGCAACCGAAGTTGCCGATGACGCAACAGTAGCTAAAGCTGACGAAACCGCCAGCGACGATGCAAAAGCAGAAGATACCAAAGAAGAAGTTAAAACAGAAGAAACTTCAAATGCAATTGATCCAAAAGCATTGTTTCCAAAATTCTTCTCAGCATCAGTGAGCGATTCTGATTACGAAATTCGTAAAGCAATCGACAAAGAATACCGTCGCCAACAAGAAGAAATCGAACTTATCGCATCTGAAAACATCGTTTCTCGCGCTGTTATCGAAGCACAAGGCAGTGTTTTAACCAACAAATATGCAGAAGGTTACCCTGGACGCCGCTATTATGGTGGATGTGAGCATGTCGATGTTGTCGAAAATCTTGCAATTGAACGTGCTAAAAAGCTATTTGGTGCAGATTTTATCAATGTTCAACCAAATTCAGGCTCTCAAGCCAACCAAGGCGCGCTAATGGCAATGATTAAGCCTGGCGATACCATTTTAGGTATGAGCTTAGACGCTGGCGGCCATTTAACCCATGGTGCAAAACCTAACCAATCTGGCAAATGGTTCAATGCTGTGCAATATGGCGTTAAAAAAGCCGATAACCTTATCGATTATGATGAAGTATTGGCACAAGCTAAAGAACATAAACCAAAACTCATCATTGCAGGCGGCTCTGCCATCCCGCGTGAAATCGATTTTGCAAAATTCCGCGAAATTGCAGACGAAGTGGGTGCATTCTTAATGGTAGATATGGCACATATTGCAGGTTTAGTTGCAACTGGCCAACATCCAAGCCCAT
>JABSRY010000237.1 GCA_013214985.1 Hyphomicrobiales bacterium | reverse complement strand
GGTGGTCAATCCGATCACCATCACGCCAGATGCGACATTGGGTGATGCACAAGCTGTGATGACGCAGCACAAGATCAGCGGTATCCCGGTTACGGACGCTGCGGGCAAGCTGGTTGGTATTCTGACCAACCGCGATGTGCGCTTTGCAACCAATCCAGACCAGCCAATTTATGAGCTGATGACTAAAGAAAATTTAGTCACAGTCAAAGAAGGTGTTTCTCAAGCTGAAGCAAAAAAACTGTTCCATCAAAGCCGTATCGAAAAACTAGTAGTGGTCGATAAAGACTATAAATGCGTAGGTCTTATTACGGTTAAAGATATGGATAAAGCAAAAAACTATCCAAATTCATGCAAAGATGAGCTTGGTCGTTTGCGCGTAGGCGCCGCCACAACAGTCGGCGAAAAAGGCTTACTATATGCACGCGAGCTAATAGATGCAGGTGTGGATATGTTGGTAATTGATACCGCACATGGTCATAGCGCAGGCGTTATCAAAAGCGTCGAAGAAATTAGAAAATTATCCGATAAAGTAAAGCTAGTTGCAGGTAATGTTGCAACAGCTGCCGCAACAGCTGCATTAATTGCAGCGGGCGCCGACGCAGTTAAAGTTGGCATTGGGCCAGGTTCAATTTGCACAACTCGTATTGTAGCAGGCGTCGGTGTACCGCAATTAACTGCGATTATGGATTGCGTGGAAGAAGCCAATAAACATGGCGCAACCATCATTGCCGATGGCGGCATTAAATATAGCGGTGATTTCGCAAAAGCAATCGCCTCTGGCGCTGCTTGTGTAATGGTAGGCTCAATGCTTGCTGGCACAACCGAAAGCCCAGGTGAGACATTCCTTTATCAAGGTCGTACCTATAAAAGCTATCGTGGTATGGGCAGCGTGGGTGCAATGGCAGGCGGCAGCGCCGACCGTTATTTCCAACAAGAAGTTTCAGACACACATAAACTGGTACCAGAGGGTATCGAAGGTCAGGTTGCGTTTAAAGGCTCTGTCGAAAGCGTATTGCATCAAATGGTTGGCGGCTTAAAAGCTTCAATGGGCTATGTTGGCGGTCACAATATTAAAGATTTTCAAACAAAAGCCGAATTTGTGCAAATCACCTCAGCTTCATTGCGTGAAAGCCATACACACGATGTAACAATCACCCGTGAAGCCCCCAATTACCCAACAAAAATGTAACATTAATTTTGGGTTTAGCAACTATATAACCTCAGATGGCTAATATTCATCTGAGGTTTTTCATTATTATTTCGAAAAAATTACTTTTATAATGTCATCGTGAATACGCTCCAAAATACCCTGCATATTTTCAATCGAAAATATACCTTGTGCCATAATGTAGCCATAGGTCAAAAATGCTCGAGATTCAGCAACAGATTCGTCATAACCCAATTCAATAAAATAGCCTTTTACCCAATCAATTCTTTCTTTATCAACAATCGCAATGGTTTCGG
The DNA here is from genome assembly GCA_013214985.1 of Hyphomicrobiales bacterium. Lineage (GTDB taxonomy): Bacteria > Pseudomonadota > Alphaproteobacteria > Rhizobiales > OSC116 > OCS116. The sequence goes on along the minus strand of JABSRY010000237.1, from coordinate 3,311 downwards.
CAGCCAATGTATCATTTCTTGCCCACGATCTAACAGCCAATTCGGTAGCGCCACTATTATTTCTTTGGGTCGAGCGCGGTACGCTTTCAAGTAAGTTTATTAATTTTTCTTTCGGTGTCCCACCGATATTCTCAACTTTTTTAATAACTCTTTGATCTTTATGCCACTTTTCAAGTATCGCTTCTAATAGCTCTTGTCTGCTTTTAAAATGCCAATAAAAACTACCTTTAGTAACGCCCATTCGTTTCGCAAGCGCCTCAACACGCACAGCGTTTACGCCGCTTTCACTTAAGGTAGTGAATGCCGATGTAATCCAGTCTTCTTTACTGAGTTTTTGAGTTTTACCATTATTTTTATTCATAATTGTTACTCTTTTTTCAAATTCCATACGGTTGCGTATTGACCTAATTTCATTTATCTTATATGCCATACGTATGCGTATGTAAATCAGATGCGACAAGATCATCTATCTCTTTGTGCAACATAAGATTAAAAAAAATAAAAACAATAATAAAATGCACAATATGATTTGATCTCCTAGTTTAATCACTAGGAACGGGAGGGAAAATTGAATAAGAATTTAAAAACACTTTTACAAGTGCAGGATGTATCATTACGATTTGGCGGGGTTCATGCCCTATCAAATGTTAGCTATGATATTTATGAGGGTGAAATATTCTCCATAATCGGCCCCAATGGCGCGGGTAAGACATCAATGCTAAATTGCATTTCGGGTCGTTACACGCCAACATCGGGCAAAATTATTTTGGATGGCAACTCACTAGATAAATATTCAATAAACGATCGAGCTGGCCTAGGTATTGGCAGGACATTTCAAAATCTGGCGTTATTTGGCCATATGAGCGTGTTGGATAACATCATGGTGGGTCGGCATCATAAATTAAAAAACAACTTCTTAAATGGCATGCTTTATTGGGGTTTTGGCGCCCAAGCCGAAGAGTGTAAAGAACGTCTGAGAGTTGAAGATATTATCGATTTCTTAGAAATTCAACATGTGCGTAATAAACCAGCAGGTGAGCTTTCTTATGGTTTGCGTAAACGCGTAGAGCTAGCAAGAGCAGTTGCCCAAGGGCCAAAAATCATTCTTTTAGACGAGCCAATGGCGGGCATGAATCTCGAAGAAAAAGAAGATATGGCACGCTATGTCATCGATTTGAATAAAGAGTTAGGCATGACAATCGTAATGATTGAACATGATATGGGGGTGGTGGTGGATATTTCAGACCGTGTAATGGTGTTAGATTTCGGCCGTCAAATCGCTTTAGGTTTGCCACAAGAGGTCATGCAAAATAAGCATGTTAAAAAGGCATATTTGGGTGAAGAAGACGACGTAATAAGCGAAATAGAACAAGATGATGCGGAGGTTGAGCTATGAGTGAAGCAAAAATGCCTGTAAATAATGTGGACCCCAGTACAGAGATTAACAATTTCGATAGAAAAAACATCTGGCCGACCCATGTTGAAGGCGTGCCAAGTTTAGATAATATAAACAGCTTACCCGCCTTATTGTTGCATAATGTAAACCATCACGCAGCAGAAGTCGCAATGCGCGAAAAAGAGTTCGGCATTTGGCAAAGCTACACTTGGAACGACTATTACACCCATGTTCGAAATATCGGGTTAGCAATGGCCGATATGGGCTTCAAAAAAGGCGATGTTGCAGTAATAATCGGCGATAATCGCCCCGCTTGGATTTGGTCAGAAATCGCAATACAAGCCAATAGAGGCATGAGCCTCGGCATATATAGAGATGCATTAGAAGAAGAGATTCTATTTTTAATAGATTATGCAAAACCAAAATTCATTTTCGCCGAAGATGAAGAGCAGGTCGATAAATTTTTAAGCCTCGGTGATAGAATTCCATCGGTTAAAAAAATTGTTTATGCCGATCCGCGCGGCATGCGTAAATATGATGATGAACGCCTAATCAGTTTAGAAGATTTCGAAGAAATCGGCAGGTTAATTCAATCAAACGACAACGGTATATTTAGGCGCTTTATTAAAAAAATAGAATTAAAGGATATAGCCGTTCTTTGCGCAACTTCAGGCACAACAGGTAACCCAAAACTAACCATGTTAAGCCATAAAGCGCTCCTACATCATTGCCTAAGCTATCTACAAGCAGACCCAAAAAATTCAAACGACGAATATGTATCAACATTGCCATTAAGTTGGATTATGGAGCAAATCTATGCGGTGGGTTGGTCATTATTATCCCGCATGAAAATCAATTTTGTAGAAGAAGCCGAAACAATGATGGCCGATTTTAGAGAAATTGGCCCCACATTTGTTTTATTTGCCCCCAGATTGTGGGAGCAAATAGCAGGGGATGTGAGAGCAAATATAATGGATGCCGATAAATTCAAACAATTTATGTTTGAGTTTGGTATGGCACGTGGCATTAAAGCGGTCGAAAATGGCACTCGCTCAAAATTAGCCGATATTCTATTGTTTAAAGCCCTAAAAGATAGGCTAGGGCTAAGTAATGTAACTTCCGCCGCGACTGGTGGTGCCGCTTTAGGGCCCGATACATTTAAGTTTTTCTTGGCAATGGGCGTGCCGTTGCGCCAACTATATGGCCAAACCGAAAGTTTGGGCGCATACACATTGCACGAGATGGACGATGTTGATTTCGATAGCGTAGGTCATGCATTTAATGACGTCGAAATGGTCATCGATAATGCCGATAAAGAAGGCATCGGCGAAGTCGTTGTCCGTCACGATAATATGATGGACGGTTATTATCTAAACGAAGATGCAACCAAAGAAGCCTTTACCCAAAATAACTGGATGCGCACAGGCGATGCTGGCTATTATAATAAATCTGGGCATCTCATCATCATCGATAGAATTTCAGATTTAGCACAAACTAATAGCGGAAAGCGTTTTTCACCGGCATACATTGAAAATAAATTAAAATTTTCAGCCTATATCGCCGAAGCGGTCATTCTAGGCAATAAGCAAGATTATCTAACCGCGATAATTTGCATTCGTTTTCCAATTGTTTCTAAATGGGCAGAAAAAAACCGCATTAGTTTTACCACTTATACCGATTTATCGGCAAGAGAAGAAACTTATAATATACTGCGTGACGAGGTTGAAATCGTTAATAAAACATTGCCCGAAGCTCAAAAAATTAAAAAGTTTATTTTTATTCAGGACCCCTGCAATCGAATGATACTGAGCACAAGAGCTTGACATGCATGAGATTTCTGTATCAGACCATTGTTTGATTATTTAATTTTTTGATTATACAATTTATGAAGATATATAATATTAAAATGTTTTTT
>JABSRY010000236.1 GCA_013214985.1 Hyphomicrobiales bacterium | reverse complement strand
GGTCGTGCTCAAGTTCGGACAATCGCCCATAGCGCATATCGGCTTGCTTATGAACTGCCTTTTGTAAAATCAGCTCAAGCCAATATGGCAGCTTATCATTATGCGATGTAGCGGGCACATAACTTAACCGTTTAACGTCATTCGAATTTTTAAACCCGCGGCCATAGGGCAATTTATGGGTCAGCATTTCATAAATAATAACGCCTAAAGAATATAAATCTGAATTTGGGTTTATGGTAGCATTGATAAGATATTCGGGCGCTGTATAGTCAACGCTGCCTAACAATTTAACATTATTATCGCCAATCGATTTTTCATCAAGACTGGCAATTTGAACCGACCCTAGGTCAATTATTTTTACCAATCCTGCGGCATCAATTAAAATATTATCTGGCTTTAAATCTCGGTGTAACATGTCTAACCGATGTAAGCTCCTAACGCCTTTAATTACCTGTGTTACAATATGCTTTACCTCGGCCAAATCTGGCTTAGGGTGGTTGTCTATCCACTCCCGCAGCGTTTGACCATCCAAATATTCAGTAACCATATATAAAAATTGGCGGGGTTTTTTGGGTTTTATATAGGTAATAATATTAGGTGCGTTAATTTTTTGGCCGATCCACGCTTCACGCTTAAACGCCTCAATATATTGCGCGTCGTCCTCGAAATTAGCCGAGGGGGTTTTAATGGCAACAAGCTGCCCAGTTTCTAGGTTGAGTGCCTGATAAACCTGGCTTCGACTGCTGGCATATAATTCTCTAATTATCTTGTAGCCATCTAATATTTGGCCCGTTTCAAGGTGGGGTAAAAATGGTAGATTTTTTGAACTATCGAACAAGGCATTATTGGTGTTTAGGCCATCAATTTTTATAATTAGGCACGTTACATTATCTGAACTGCCATTTATCAGTGCTTGATCAACAATTTGACGGGCATTTTTATCAAATTTAATCGTTTGATCTTCGACAATATGCATCATTTTTTTTGCAGATATATGTTCATGTACGCCATCAGTGGTAAAAATAAAAATATCATCAACCAAAATTTTTATAATTTTATAATCTATATCCAAATGTAAACTTGTGCCCATTGCTCTGTTTAAAACATGGCTGCCAGAATAATCGCTAATAATATGGTCGTTGGTTAAAGGCTCAATTTGTCCACCGCGTAATAAATATATTCGGCTATCGCCCACATGAAAAATATGTGCTTCATCGCCTTTTATTACCATGGCGCTTAGAGTGCTAACCATTGCATATTCGGCAATACCATCTTTTGCCATTTGCCCAAACAACCAGCTATTGGTCGCGGTTAATATTTTACTGACCGATTTTTTAACGCCCCAACTTTCTGGGGTTGAATAATAATCGGTCAAAAAGCATTTAACACAGGTTTCGCTTGCCGCCTTAGCATTTTGACAAACACTCATGCCATCGGCAATAGCAATGGCAACGCCTTTGGTTATGGCCTGTTCTTCTGACGAAAACATTGTGCCATAACTGTCTTCATTATTGGGTTTGACACCTGCGCTGGAAAAAGCCGATATCGAAATTTGAACTTGCATATTAACTCACTTTAATCAGTTCAATAGTACCATCATCTTGCACTTCGGCCATATGGCCTTTTGGCTCGCTCATAAATATTGCTATTAATAGCGTAAGAATAATCGACGATACTGCAATGAATATAAAGAATATTTCGACACGAACAAATGAATATAAAGTTAGCAAACAAACCGCGCCAACATTACCATAAGCACCCACCATGCCCGAAATTTGCCCCGTCATACGGCGTTTAATTAACGGCACTGTTGCAAACACCGCGCCTTCGCCCGCTTGTACAAAAAACGAACAAAACATAGTAGAAACGACGGCCAATGCTATTGGCCAAGACGGATCGATTTGTGACATAATAAAGTAACCAATAGAAACGCCAACTAATAACACAAGCAGTATTTTTTTGCGGCCAATTTTATCGGAAAACAACCCACCAATCGGGCGGGCTAGCAAATTCATAAATGCAAAAGATGCCGCAATAAAGCCTGCATGAACCGCCGATAAATTAAATATATCCATAAAGTAAATTGGCAATATAGATACCACCGCCAACTCTGACCCAAAGGTTACCATATATGCCAAGCTTAACAACGCGACTTGCTTAAACGAATATTGTTGAATTTCTTCAACGCCTTTGCCAAACACAATTTTATTAACTTCATAAATATGATATAGCTGATAGGCAAACGCTATGAGTAGTCCGATATAAATGCCCACACACACATTATCACTGAGCATATTCAGATTTGCGGGGCTTAGTTTCCAAGTTAATAATGCCAATGCTAAAAATAGGGGCATCTTCATAATCATATATAAAAAGAAATCTCCTACCGTTGAAATTTCCATCGCGCCCGATTTTTTGGGTTTAAAATAAGTAGCCCCTTTGGGCGTATTGCGGGCATTATGATAAAAAATAAATGCATAAATTAAAGCAATGATGCCTGTTATCGCCACAGCGTAACGCCAACCATCCTCGCCCCCAATAGCTAAAGCCACACCAGGTAATATCATGGCAGCGGCAGCAGAGCCAAAATTACCCCAACCGCCATAAATACCTTCGGCAAGCCCAACCGTTTTTACAGGAAACCATTCGGAAATCAGACGAATGCCAATAACAAACCCTGCGCCAGAAAAACCAAGTAAAAACCGAAACAATGCCAATGTTTCAAAACTATCAGCCAATGCAAACCCAAAACATAACAGCGCCGAAATGAATAATAATAATGAATATATCAAACGCGGGCCAAAGCGGTCGACAAACATGCCAATTAGCACACGTGCAGGGATAGTAAGCGCCACATTTAAAATTAATATCGTAGCAACCTCTTGTTTGGTTAGCCCAATATCATCGCGGATGAATGCCATTAAAGGTGCATGGTTAAACCATACAAAAAAGCTAGTAAAAAAGGCAAACCACGATAAATGTAATATTTTATTGTTGCCTTTAAATGAAAGTAAGTTGATTTTTGCTTTTTCGTTTTGCATTTACCTGCTCTTTACTGGTTGAAGGATGAAGCGCGCTTCTATTATTGGGTGTTATGTTTCAAACACCACGCATCCACCCTCTAGCAATATCAATGCCAACCCCAAAAGGCCGCTTTTTTGCGAAAGTTTAAGATACCAATTATAAAATATGATTAAATTATAATCTAATAAATATATGTGATTAAATTTTATGCAATAATTCAAATATATTTTTCACACCCTCAAATTTTTGGCTGTTTTCCTAGTAAGTTATCTTGGCACAGGCTTTGCATCTGGTTTTGATATCAGATATTCATCGAGCAAAAACAAATTTGATCGGTAAGTTTATTTGAGATGTCGAATATTATTTCTAAAAAAGGCATAAATATGCAAGAAAATCTCGTAATTATTGGCAATGGTATGGCTGGCATGCGAACATTAGAAGAGCTGCTAAAAATTGCACCCAATAAATATAACATTACTGTTTTTGGCACAGAACCCTGTGTAAACTATAACCGTATTATGTTGTCTCCTGTACTTGCTAAAGCGCAAAAATTTGAAGACATCATTATTAATTCTCAACAATGGTATGACGAAAACAACATCACCCTTCATGTATCTGAAGAAATTGTTGATATAGATCGCAGCACCAAAACCATAACCAGTATTAATGGTATTTCGGTGCCATATGATAAATTGTGGATAGCAACTGGCTCATCCCCCTTTATTATCCCAATTCCAGGTAAGGACCTTAACGGGGTTGTAACCTTCCGCGATATGCAGGATGTAAATACAATGTTGGAGGCGGCAACCCAATATAAAAATGCCGTGGTGATTGGCGGCGGTTTATTGGGTTTAGAAGCAGCGCATGGCTTAAGCCTAGCGGGCATGAATATTACCGTAATTCATTTGGCAGATACTTTAATGGAACGCCAGTTAGACGAAGCAGCGGGTTATTTATTAAAGTCTGAGTTAGAATCGCGTGGGATGACTATTTTAACAGGCGCAAATACCAAAGAAATCATCGGTAAAAACCGTGTTGAGCAAGTTAACCTAGCCGATGGCACGCAAATAAAAGCCGATTTGGTGGTTATGGCGGTTGGCATTAAACCCAATGTTGACCTCGCAAAAAAAGCTGGCATCGATTGCCAACGCGGTATTGTGGTAAACGATACGATGTTGACATCCGATAAAGATATTTATGCTGTTGGGGAATGCGCGCAACATAGAGGCATTTGTTATGGTTTAGTCGCACCGCTTTATGAGGCGGGTAAAATTATGGCACAATCTATTGCGGGGCAAGATGTTGCCTATGAAGGCAGTGTGACCAGTACCAAACTAAAAGTTAGCGGCATAAATTTATTCTCTGGCGGCGATTTTTCGGGTGGAGATGGCACAGAAGATGTGATATTCCGCGATGCAGTGCGCGGTGTTTACAAACGCTTAGTCATGAAAAACAATGCCGTTATTGGCGCGGTGCTTTATGGCGATGTGGCAGATGGAGCTTGGTATTTCAACCAAATTAAATCTGGCGAAGATATTTCGGAATTAAGAGAGAGCATTATCTTCGGGCAGGCTTTAGCCTTAAGCGACGGAGGAGCGCTGGACCCGCTCGCCGCCGTTACAGCCTTGCCAGATGATGCAGAAATATGTGGTTGTAACGGCGTATGTAAAGGTGAAATTGTAGCTGCGATTAGCGCTAATGGTTTATCGACATTAAGCGCGGTGCGCGCAACCACAAAAGCATCGGCTTCTTGTGGCTCTTGCACTGGCCTT
>JABSRY010000235.1 GCA_013214985.1 Hyphomicrobiales bacterium | reverse complement strand
GTCACCAATAGGCTATCCGCCACATCCAATTCCTCCATGGCAATCGGGTGGATATATCTAACATTAGTACCTTTGCCGCGAGTTACCTTTTCAGGCGTGGGTAACACACATGCTTTATAATTACCATGCCCAGGTGCTGTACAAATGGCAAGCGTACAATTGGTTGTGGCAACAGCTTCCCAACTTTCATCATTCGGTATATAAACACAGGCAGGCGGTGTTTTTTCAAACACGTTCATACGCTCACCAAGCTCACCAAAGTCTTGCCCTGCACCCGAGATTTTGGCTTTACCTTCTACTAAAACCAATATCACTTCACGGTCACCCGTAACCTCTGCAGCACTTTCACCAAGTTGCAAATGGTATAACCCAAATCCGACATAACCCCAGTTAGCATCTTCAGCAGTAATGTCATGCACCTTACCGTTATTGCCATTTGGTTTACGTAATAAATTAACCATTAATCTAATCCCTATTTTCCGCATCACTTGAATCATTTTTAGTTTCAGCTTGCTCTTCATCCAAAGGTTTGAAGCTAATAAAAAAACTCCATGCGGCATAAACCCCAACAGCAAAAAACATAATCGCCCATCCAGGGCTACCTGTATTCATTTCAACCATTGCCCACCCCAATGCAACAGCAACAACGAATACCCGCAGCCATAAAGGCTTAAAAAAACTATGATTCAAATTAAACATAAAACCTCTAATTCATTGAACGCCTGTCAGAAACACGCATTTCATATTGTTTTCTGGCATCTTTCACTTCTTGGCGGTTCGATACCTCTGGCACCGCAACATCCCACCAAAAACCACCCGCTTCAGTAGCGGGCATCGGGTCAGTGTCGATCAAAATAACATGTGATCTATCTGATTTACGTGCCCGAGTAATTGCAGATTCTAACGACGCTATATCAGCAACCTTTTCGGCGATAGCGCCCTGCGATGCGGCATGCGCCACAAAATCAATTTTAGATGGCCGTGCCAAATTAGGCGCATCATCAATTAAATTGTTAAACATTCGGCCACCACACTCAACTTGCAAACGGTTTATGCAAGCATAACCACGGTTATCCAATAATACAACAATCACTTTATAGCCATACATAACGCTTGTCGCTAGTTCAGAATTGAGCATCATATAACTACCATCACCAACCATCACCACAACATCACGCTCAGGCAATGCCATTTTAGCACCCAAACCGCCTGCAATTTCATAACCCATGCACGAGTAACCATATTCCATATGATACCCATTGGGCTTACTGGCTTTCCAAAGTTTTTGCAATTCACCAGGCAGGCCACCAGCGGCACATAATATAACCCCATTATCATCCAACGCGCGTTGAACAGCACCAACCACATGCGAGTCGGTCGGTAAAACATCCTTTTTTGGTGCTTCTGTAGCAGCATCAATCGCTGCAATCCAACTTTCACGCAACGTCGCATCTGGCGCAATTGCTTTATAATCACCCAAGCCTTCACTTATCTGCTCAAGCGCAACTTTAGCATCCGCAACCAAAGGCACAGTGCCTTTTTTTATGCCATCATAAGGCGTTACATTTATCGACAACATAGTGCGGTCGGGGTTGCCAAACACCGCCCAACTACCCGTCGTAAAATCTTGAAAGCGGGTGCCAATACCAATCACCAAGTCAGCCTTTGCAGCAAGCGCGTTGGCAGCACTGCCGCCAGTAACACCTATCGATCCAAAATTAAGCGGGTGCTTCCAATCCATAGATGAGCGCCCTGCCTGAGTTTCACAAACCGCAATTTGGTGCTTTTCGGCAAAATCTTTAAGCGTATCCATTGCGCCCGAATAAAGCACCCCGCCCCCAGCAACAATAAGCGGGTTTTTTGCCGCTTTAATCAGCTCAATAGCATTTGCAAGCTCTCTTGCATCGGCTTGCGGGCGGCGTCTATACCAAATCTTTTCATCAAAAAAATGGGCAGGGTAATCATATGCTTCGGCCTGTGTATCCTGACAAAAAGCCAAAACAACGGGTCCACAATCAGCAGGGTCGGTTAATGTACGCATGGCACGCGGCAAAGCCGTTAGCAAATGTTCTGGCCGCGATATGCGGTCAAAATATCGCGCCACGGGTTTAAAGCAATCATTAGCGCTTATCGTGCCATCATCAAAATCTTCAATCTGTTGCAACACTGGGTCTGGCTCACGGCTGGCAAACACATCACCTGGCACAAATAACACAGGCAAACGGTTGGCATGCGCTATAGCACAAGAAGTCACCATATTAGTCGCCCCTGGCCCAATTGATGAGGTAACGGCCATGGCTTGTTTGCGGTTTTTAGCCTTGGCAAAGGCCACAGCCGCGTTGCCCATACCCTGCTCATTATGCGCACGGTAGGTTAAAAAGCTCTTGTCTAAATCTGCCTCCGCCAATGCTTCACCAACTCCTGCAACATTACCATGGCCAAATATTGCCCACATTCCAGCAATTAAAGCATCACCTTCTTCATTTTTTTGAACACTCAGATATTTAATCATGGCTTGTGCTGCTGTTAAGCGAATTGTCTTTGTCATATCATCATCCATTTTTCTTCAAACTGCTTCTTGTCATATCCCAGACATCACATAAAGCCGAGTATTTATCCGCCATTTTGTCAACCGCCAGACCATCATTTATATTGCCATAAAACCATTCTTTTTCTGCTTCAGAAAATATCGTTCGCCCAACGGCAAACCCCTTTACCAAAGGTTGTTTAGCCGCAATTGCAAAACTTCGGGCAAGCTCTTCTGACGACGCACCCAAGCCGAGCACAACAATACCACGACAATGTGGGTCTTTTTTGCTAATGGCATTGCACGTGTTTTCCCAAGCAGTGGCAGATTTCATTGGCTCTAACTTCCACCAATCAGGGTAAACGCCAATTTCATAAAACCGTTCAATGAGTTTTTGAGTGCAGCTATCATCAACATCCGCAACTTATGAAGGCACAACCTCATGTAAAAAATGCCAACGCTAACGGCACACTGCCGATGCCAAGCGTAAAACCGTTGCCTCATGAGCAGCTTGCATTTCTTGGTCATCATCTGGATGACAAAAAACCAATACTTTGACAATATGCTCACGTGGCCATTCAGATAACCCACCAAAATCAATTCCCAACTCTGGTTCTATTGATAACGGTCGAGATGCAGGCCATTCAACTGGCCGTGCAATCCAAAGCCCCTTGCCCGCAGCAGCATGCAATGCATCTTGTCCAAGGCGATTATCACAAAGCAAACCATATCCATTCCGCCCCTTCGCAACACGCTCAAGTGCTTCTAAACATAATAATTTAAATTCACCAATTTTCGAATGATCAACCCCTGCTTCATCTGCCATGTCTTCCAACTGCATACGGTGATCAAAAGCAAATATTTTCAAACTATCCGATTCAGGATGTCGGTTTGTAGACCAATGAATTTGCTCTAATGCTGCATCTTTACGCAGTGCAGGCTCAACAACGCCGCGCTCCAGAAAATATTCCAATTCTGCAAGACTAGGATAAGCAGGCGTACAACCATGGCGACTAACCGCAAAAGCACCGCAGACATTGGCACATTTAAGCGATGTCGACCAATCGTCACCCTCTAACCAGCCTTTTAACAAGCCAGACATAAAACCATCACCCGCACCCAATACATTAAACACTTCAATCGGAAAGCCCTCACCGGTTTCGCCATCATCCAAATCATTCGGAATCTCACCAACAAATGCCACAGCGCCATCAGCACCGCGCTTACAAACCAAAGTAGCTTCACTTACTTTACGCACATTACGCAAAGCTTCAATGGTATTTGTGCTACCACCTGCAATATGAAATTCCTCTTCAGTGCCTACGATCAAGTCAAATAAATGCAATGTGGTTTGCAGCTTTTTAGTAACTGCTTCGCTCTCAATATAACGGCTTTCCCCATCATCATGCCCGGCTAAACCCCAAAGGTTCGGACGGTAATCAATATCAAGTGCCGTTTTGGCACCATTTTTCCGTGCCAAATTAAGTGCTTTAAGCGTTGCAGCTTCAACTTGCGGATGGCTTAAATGCGTACCCGTTGCAGTAACACAACGCGCACGAGCAATAAATTCAGGGTCAATATCCTCTTCGCAAAGCGCCATGTCGGCACAATTTTCACGATAGAAAATAAGTGGAAATTGATCTTTATCCCGTATTCCAAGTATAACCAACGCCGTTAAACGCGCTTTATCGGTAATAACACCACCAACATCCACGCCCTCGGCCGCCAATTGTTCCCTAACAAAACGCCCCATAGGCTCATCGCCGACCCGTGTAATAAGCGCCGATTTTAAGCCCAATCTAGCCGTACCAGCCGCAATATTGGTCGGCGATCCACCTAAATATTTATCAAATGAACGCATATCTTCTAAACGCCCACCCATTTGGCCGCCATATAAATCAACCGAGCTACGCCCAATTGTTATTAAATCTAACTTTTGCATATTATTTCCACATATGAAATTATGAGTAAAGCGCTGGTTTATCAACCATATTCAATTGAACCACCTTACCGCTATTTGCAGATAATATCCCCGCATCAGAAACAGCCTGAATGGCATAACCGTCCCATGCACTCGGCCCCGTCGCGCCACCGTCGCGCGCGGCATCCACCCATTTAGCCAATTCAGCATCGTAAGCATCTACAAACCGTAACTTCCAATCGGTCAATACTTCACCTTCAAATCGCCCGTGCCGCTTCACAACAACTTTATTGGTTTCACCTAAACTAATCGTTCCATCTTCAGCAGATATTTCACCTTGAATGTCATAACCAT
>JABSRY010000234.1 GCA_013214985.1 Hyphomicrobiales bacterium | reverse complement strand
TATTCCGTTGATGACAGTGGTGAATTATTCGGTGCAAGATACATTTGGTAATAATGTATTTTACTGGGTGGGGCTTGAATGGTTTGAAGAAATTTTAACCTCTGAGCGGATGCATGCATCGCTTGGTCGGCAAATAATGTTTACCTCGATTATTATGGTAATTGAAATTCCATTGGGTATTTTTATTGCACTGCAAATGCCTAAAAAGGGTGTTTGGTCTTCGGTCTGCTTAGTATTAATTGCGCTACCATTGCTTGTGCCGTGGAATGTGGTGGGTACTATTTGGCAGGTATTTGCGAGAATTGATATTGGTTTATTAGGCCATACGTTAGATTGGTTAGGCATAGACTATAACTATACCCAAGATGCCTTTGCGGCGTGGTTTACCATTATTTTGATGGATGTGTGGCATTGGACTTCGTTGGTTGTATTGCTTTGTTATGCGGGTTTGCAGTCTATACCTGATGCCTATTATCAGGCGGCAAAAATTGACCAAGCCAGCCGCTGGAATATATTCCGTTATATTGAACTGCCAAAAATGATGGGTGTGTTATTAATCGCCTCTTTATTGCGCTTTATGGATAGTTTTATGATTTATACCGAGCCATTTGTTTTAACAGGCGGTGGACCTGGTAATGCGACCACATTTTTATCGATCGACTTGGTGAAAATGGCAATTGGACAATTTGATTTAGGCCCCGCGGCTGCATTCTCATTAATCTACTTTTTGGTCATATTACTAATCTCTTGGGTATTCTTTACCGTTATGACAAATCTTGATAAAAAGGAGGGCATGTAATGACTGATATTACGAATAATGCCTCTAAACCGAAAAAGCATAAAACTAAGTTCAATGCTAGCCCATGGATTATGGGGTTGTATATTCTATTCTTAATGTTGCCGATTTATTGGTTATTATCAATGAGTTTTAAATCGAACCAAGAGATATTAAATGTATTTTCTCTATGGCCTGAAAATTTTACCATTGATAATTATATGGTTATTTTTACCGACCCGAGTTGGTATTGGGGTTACATAAACTCGATTACCTATGTGGCGATGAATACAGTTATATCACTCGCGGTTGCACTGCCTGCGGCCTATGCGTTTAGCCGTTATAGTTTTGTGGGTGATAACCATTTATTCTTTTGGTTATTGACCAATAGAATGGCACCGCCTGCTGTATTTGCATTACCATTCTTTCAGTTATATTCGAGCGTTGGTTTGTTTGATACGCATATAGCGGTGGCGCTCGCCCATACATTATTTAACGTGCCGTTGGCGGTTTGGATATTGGAAGGCTTTATGCGCGGCGTGCCAAAAGAGATTGATGAAACGGCTTATATTGATGGTTATGGTTTCTTTAAGTTTTTTGGTAAAATATTCACCCCGTTAATTGCCTCTGGCATTGGTGTTGCTGCTTTCTTCTGCTTTATGTTTTCGTGGGTTGAGCTGTTATTAAGCCGTACTCTAACATCAGTTGATGCAAAATCTATCGCCGCGACAATGACGCGGACGGTGTCGGCATCTGGGTTGGATTGGGGGGTGTTGGCTGCTGCTGGTATTTTAACCATCATACCCGGTGCATTGGTTATTTATTTTGTACGCCATCATATTGCTAAGGGCTTTGCCTTAGGCAGAGTGTAATTAGAAAATTAGGAGGATATTATGAATTTATCTTGGATGGCGTGGACAACGCCAACGGCTATATTTTTTGGATTGATTGCCTGTGCCTTAATCACCATGACAATTTGGGCGGTGAAAGCACCGCAAGCGCCGCGTGTTGGGGTGTTGCGGATAGAAACCCGCCCAGGCGATAGGCTTTTTATTAGTTTACTCGGTTCGGCATTCATTTGCTTGGCTTGGTTAGGAATGTTTGGCTCTCCAGTTTATGGGGCGCTGATCGTATGTGTTGTTTATGCTTTTGCGGTTTTTCGTTGGGTATAGATAATTTTGGTGCAGCTAAAATATAAATGTATATTGGCTGCTTTTTAAAAAAGGGAGAATGTAATGTTATCGAAAGTTAAAACTTCAACAGCAGTTATTGCGTTGTTGTTTGGAATGGGATCGGCTGTTTACGCAGATGATGCCGCGACGGCCAAATGGTTGTCTGAATTTCAACCTTCAGTGCTAACTCAAGCGGAGCAAAAAAGCGAAATTGAATGGTTTGAAAATGCCGCTAAACCCTATGTTGGGATGGAAATTAAAGTTGTTTCTGAAACCATTGGTACGCATGAATATGAATCCAAAACACTTGCAAAAGCATTTTTTGAGTTAACGGGCATTAAAGTGACCCATGACTTGATTGGTGAAGGCGATGTGGTTGAAAAACTACAAACCCAAATGCAAACAGGTGAAAATATTTATGATGCCTATATTAATGATTCTGACTTAATTGGCACCCATTGGCGCTATCAACAAGCACGGAACCTTACAGACTGGATGAGCGGTGAAGGTAAAGACGTTACCAACCCTAACCTTGATCTAGCTGACTTTATTGGTACAGATTTTACAACTGGCCCTGATGGCAAGCTTTATCAGCTACCTGATCAGCAGTTCGCGAATTTATACTGGTTTAGATATGATTGGTTCACCAACCCTAAAATTATGGCAGATTTTAAAGCCGAATATAACTATGATTTAGGTGTGCCAGTTAACTGGTCTGCATATGAAGATATTGCTGAATTCTTTACTGGCCGTGAAATTGACGGTAAAAAAGTTTATGGCCATATGGACTATGGTAAAAAAGACCCGTCTTTAGGTTGGCGCTTTACTGATGCTTGGATGTCTATGGCTGGCATGGGCGATAAAGGCGAGCCGAATGGTTTGCCAGTGGATGAATGGGGTATTCGTGTTAACGAAAAATCTCAACCTACAGGTTCGTGCGTTGCGCGCGGTGGTGCTACCAATAGCCCTGCTGCTGTTTATGCAGTGCAGAAATATGTAGATTGGTTGGGTAAATATGCGCCACCATCTGCACCTGGTATGGTATTCTCTGAAGCGGGCCCTGTACCTGCACAAGGTGCTATTGCACAACAAATGTTCTGGTATACTGCGTTTACCGCAAATATGGTAGAGCCCGGTATTGCTGTGATGAATGATGATGGCACGCCTAAATGGCGTATGGCACCGTCACCACATGGTGCATATTGGCAAGAAGGTACTAAGGTTGGCTATCAAGATGCTGGCTCTTGGACATTGATGAAATCGACACCTGTTAAACGTGCAAAAGCTGCATGGTTATATGCACAATTTGTGACTTCAAAAACAGTTGATTTGAAAAAATCTCATGTTGGTTTAACATTCATTCGTGAATCGACCATCAACCATGAATCGTTTACCAAACGTGCACCATCTCTTGGTGGTTTGGTTGAGTTTTATCGCTCTCCTGCACGTGTTCGTTGGTCGCCTACTGGTACTAATGTGCCTGATTACCCTAAGTTGGCTCAACTTTGGTGGCAGAATATTGGTGATGCATCATCGGGTGCTAAAACATCGCAAGCTGCGCTTGATTCGTTATGTGAAGCACAAGAAAAAGTGCTTAAACGTATTGAACGTGCGGGTGTGCAAGGCGATATTGGCCCTAAGCTTAATGAAGAAAAAGGTGCTGACTACTGGTTGTCACAACCAGGTGCACCTAAACCCAAATTGGCAAATGAAAAACCTGCGCCAAAAACCATCGCTTATGATGAGTTAATTAAATCTTGGAGTAATTAAGTCTAAGAATTAAACAAGATAATGGGTCGAGATATGTCTATATCTCGGCCTAATTTTATATTAAGTTACATTAAGTGTAGATGTTAAGGGAAATCATTATGAAATATATACTGGCGATTGATCAAGGTACAACCTCTAGCCGCGCCATATTATTTGATAAAAATATGAAGGTTTCTGCAACATCGCAAGAAGAGTTTGAACAGCATTTCCCCGCTTCGGGCTGGGTGGAGCATGACCCAACTGATATATGGTCGACAACTGCTGGTAGTTGCCGCAGTGTTATGGAGCGCGTTGGCGCTAGGGCTGAAGATATTGTGGCTATTGGCATTACCAATCAGCGTGAAACAACTTTGGTTTGGGATAAAGAAACTGGAGAACCCATTTATAACGCGATTGTTTGGCAAGACAGGCGAACTGCTAAATATTGTGAAAAAATAAAGGCTTTAGGCCATGAAGAATTAATTACAAAAAAAACAGGATTGTTGGTTGACCCCTATTTTTCGGCCACAAAAATTAGATGGTTATTTGATAATGTTGAGGGTTCGTACCAAAAAGCCAAAGACGGTAAGCTATTATTTGGCACCATTGACTGCTATTTAATTTGGAAGTTAACCGCAGGAAAAACCCATGCGACAGATGCGACCAATGCAGCCCGTACCATGCTTTACAATATTAGAGAGGGTAAATGGGATGAAGAAATTTGTGGAATATTTGACATACCGATGTGCATGTTGCCCGAAGTTAAAGATTGTGCTGCAGATTATGGTGTAACCCGAAAAGATTTGTTTGGACGTGAAATACCGATTTATGGGGTGGCGGGTGATCAGCAATCTGCTGCGGTTGGGCAAGCTTGTTTTGAGCCTGGCATGCTTAAATCGACCTATGGGACTGGGTGTTTTGCGTTGTTAAACACGGGTAGCCAATTGGTAATTTCTAAAAACCGTTTATTGGGGACGATTGCATATCAGCTGGATGGGCAAACAACTTATGCGCTTGAGGGCAGTATTTTTAACGCGGGTACTGTGGTGCAATGGCTGCGCGATGGTCTGAAACTGATACATAATGCCAATGAAACACAAAAACATGCC
>JABSRY010000233.1 GCA_013214985.1 Hyphomicrobiales bacterium | reverse complement strand
AAATATCGCCAAGTGCTGCCATTTTTTTAGCAAGCTCTGCATCATTTTCTGTTTCACCCGCATGAAAACGCGTGTTTTCTAGTAAATAGATTTCGCCTGCTTTGGCATTTTTAGTGGCGTCAGCTACGGCATTGTCTATCCAATCGGTTGCTACAAATATGACTGGTTTGTTTATAATTTTAGCAACCACGGGCGCAACTGGAGCTAGGCTCATGTCTGCAACAACGGCGCCATTGGGGCGGCCAAAATGTGCTAACATTAAAACAATAGCCCCTTTGTCTGATAATTCTTTAATTGTGTTGGCAACACGGTCGATGCGCGTTGTATCGCTAACGGCGCCATCCAAAAAGGGTACATTTAAATCAACTCTTAATAAAACACGTTTTCCGCTTAGGTCATAATCATCTAAAGTGTGGAAGTTGGACATGGTTTTTTCCTGAAATAATATTGACTAAAAAGCCCTGCCAATCGACGATGGGCAGGGCTAGAATTATTTTGCATATATGCAAATTCCAAGCCTAATAGGCTTAAAGGAATTTACCCATTGCAACTGCAGTATCTGCCATGCGGCAAGAAAAACCCCATTCATTATCGTACCAGCTAAGCACACGGAGCATGTTTTTACCAACAGTTTGTGTTTGTGTTAGGTCAAACGTAGAGCTCATTGGGTTGTGATTAAAATCGACAGAAACCAAAGCTTCGTCATTAACACCAAGCACACCTTTAAGGCGACCGTTTGATGCTTCAGTCATCGCAGCGTTAACCGCTTCAGCAGTTACTTCTTTTGAAGTTGTAATAACCAAATCAACACAAGATACATTTGGAGTAGGTACACGAACAGATGTACCTTCAAATTTACCGTTAAGTTCTGGGATTACAAGGCCAATGGCTTTAGCAGCACCAGTAGATGTTGGGATCATTGAAAGGCCAGCAGCACGTGCGCGGCGTGGGTCACTATGATCTGTATCTAAAATACGTTGATCGCCAGTATAAGCATGAATTGTTGTCATAAACGCAGCGTCAATGCCACAAACTTCTTGAAGTACAGAAGCAACAGGTGCTAGGCAATTTGTTGTGCAAGAAGCGTTAGAAACAATAATGTCATCGGCTGTTAGCTCGTCAGAGTTTACACCATAAACGATTGTTTTATCTGAATTTGTACCAGGTGCAGAAATTAGCACGCGTTTAGCGCCAGCTTTTAAATGCAGCTCAGCAGCTTCTTTTTTAGTAAAGAAACCAGTACATTCCATTACGATATCAACATTAAGTTCAGCCCAAGGTAATTCTTCTGGGTTACGAATAGCTGTCATTTTAATGTCGCCAAAACCAACATTAAAGATATCGCCATCTAACTTAATCTCACCTGGGAAAAGCCCATGTACGCTGTCGCGTTTAAATAATAATGCATTGGTTTCGTTTTTACCAAGGTCGTTGATTGCAACAACTTGTAAATCTGTACGGTTGTGTTCTGCGATTGCACGAAGTACGTTACGTCCAATACGGCCAAAGCCGTTAATAGCAACACGAATAGTCATAATTTTGTTCCTTATGAAAATGACATATTAAAAATTTAGCCCTTGATGAAACCCAAAATCCACCTTCGGTAAGCGTTATAAACATATTTTGCGGCTTTGTCGCCATTAAAGCGTAGCAATATATGAAAATATGTTATCAAACCGATCAATTATTCTGTATCGTCATTTTTGTTTAGTTTTTCTTCTACTTGGTTTACTAGATTTTCGGCAGTTATACCAAAATGCTTATATAAATCGCCAATAGGTGCAGAGGCGCCAAAGCCATCCATACCGATGAATATGCCATCAACGCCAATAAATTGATCCCACCCCATACGAAGGGCAGCTTCAACCGCAACATTGACTTTAGCATTGCCTAAAATTTCGGCTTTATATTCGGCATCTTGGCAGTTAAACGCTTCAAAACATGGCACAGATACGATACGTGAGCTAATGCCTTTGCGGGTTAGTATTTCTTTTGCCTCAACAGCAATACCAACTTCTGAGCCAGATGCAAAAATAGACACATCAGCATCATCATGGGTAGCAACTTCATAAGCACCATAGGCACAAAGGTTTTTCTCTACATAATCAGGTCGAACAGATTTAACGCCTTGGCGGGTTAAGCAAATGATAGATGGGCGCGATTTATCTTCAATCGCTAATTGCCAACATTCGGCTGTTTCTGTGGCGTCCGCAGGGCGATAAACATTAACATTTGGCATACAACGTACCGATGCTAAATGCTCAACAGGTTGATGGGTTGGGCCATCTTCACCCACGCCAATACTATCATGCGTCATAACATAAATATTTTGAATGCCCATTAAGGCGCCTAAGCGCAAGGCAGGGCGCAAATAATCGGTAAATACAAAGAATGTGCCAGAATAAGGTATAAAACCACCATGTAATGTTAGGCCATTCATAATAGCGCCCATTGCATGTTCGCGAATACCATAATTAATAAAACGTCCCGAATAATCTGTCGGGGTAATGTGGGTGGTTTCTTTGGTGTTTGTCAGGTTGGAGCCTGTAAGGTCGGCAGAACCACCAATTGTTTCTGGTACAATTGCATTAATGACTTCTAAAGCCATTTGCGATGCTTTACGGGTTGCAACAGCAGGCTGATCTTCAGCAAGTTGCTTTTTATAATCTTGGAATGCTTGTTTTAAACCCATCGGCAAATCGCGGCGCATTAAACGGTCAAACTCACCTTTAGTTTCGGCATCCATTGCGTCATGGCGTTTTTTCCATTCTTTATGGGCTTTGCAAGATTTCAGCCCTGCTAGGCGCCATGCATCGCGAACGTCACAAGGGATATGAAACGGCTCATGTGGCCAATTAAGTTTTATGCGTGCGCCAGCAATTTCTTCTTCGCCCAATGGTGCACCATGCACGCCAGATGTGCCTGCTTTAGTGGGTGCGCCAAAACCAATGATGGTTTTACAAGCAATTAAAGTTGGTTTGTCGCTATCTCTTGCAGCAGTAATAGCTGCTTCGATTTCGGCAAAATTATGGCCGTCACAGCTAAGTACATTCCAGCCAACCGCTTCAAAACGTAGCTTTTGGTTGGTGCTATCTGCAAGGTCAACACTGCCGTCAATGGTAATGTTATTATCATCCCATAACACAATCATGCGGTTAAGCTTTAAATGGCCCGCAAGTGAAATTGCTTCTTGGCTAATGCCTTCCATCAGGCAACCGTCGCCTGCTAGTACGTATGTATAATGGTCTACAATGTCATCGCCAAAACGTGAATTCATCATACGTTCGCCCAATGCCATACCAACCGCATTTGCAAGGCCTTGGCCTAATGGGCCAGTGGTTGTTTCAACACCTTGAACATGACCGTATTCTGGATGACCAGCCGTAATAGAACCTAATTGGCGAAAGTTTTTAATTTGCTCAATGGTCATGTCTTCATAACCTAGCAAATGATGAACCGCATATTGCAACATAGAGCCATGACCTGCCGACAATACAAAACGATCTCTATCTGCCCATTTAGGGTCTTTAGGGTCGATATTTAAAAACTTACTAAACAAAACGGTAGCAATATCGGCCGCGCCCATTGGTAAACCAGGGTGCCCACTTTTAGCAGCTTGCACCGCGTCCATTGCCAAAGCACGAATGGCATTGGCCATTGATTGTAGCTTTTCGGTTTCCGATATAGTCATTATAAAACCCCATAAATTGTCAAACGAGTTAAGTTGATTCTTAGCAAAAGCTTCTAGCGCATGCGCTTCCATGCAATGAGACCTAAATCAACCTTTCGTGGATTGATTGTCATTAATGACACATTTGAAAGTGTATAAATAGACATTAAATTTTGGGGCTATAAAAATAGCAATTAGTGTCTAAAGTCAATTAAAACTGTTATTTTTTATAATAACTTTAATAAAAATGTATGATTGTTTTGTGGGTAAACGATTAATTTTGCTAAAGCGGGGTTAATTTTGCTTTTAAGTTTGCATATTCATACTGATTAGATATATTCGCAATTATGGAATTAAATCTGAATATTAAGCATAGTTTGCAGAATTTAGAAAAATCACTAGACGCGCTTGATAATGCATTATTAAAGCAAGCGAAGGGTAGCAGAGTGCACTCAAGTTTAGCACAAGACCTAACTATACTAAGTGAAGATAGAAGCAATTTGGCGCGCCAATTGGACGATGCGGTTGCAAAAATAAATAGTTTAGAAAATACAAATGTTGACGTAGAGCAACGTATTGACAATGTTATGGTAGAAATATCACAATTATTAAGTAATAATTTACCTGACCAAAATTTAGGCGAGGTTAAATAGTGGCTGAAGTAATTGTAAAGGTCAATGGCCGCGCTTTTCCGATTTCTTGTAATGAGGGCGAACAAACGCATATTAGCGAACTTGCCGAATATTTAAATGTGCGGGTGCAACAATTCAAAAACACAGGCACCGTACATGGTGATTCGAAACTATTTTTATTGGCAGGCTTAACCGCAGCAGACGAGTTGTTTGAGGCTGTTGGGCGGCTTGAGGCGCTTGAAAAAGAAGTGCAGAGCCTAAAACGCTTTTACGATATTAACAATGACGAAAAAGCGCAGTCTGAAATACAAATTGTCGACTTGTTAGAAAAAGTTAATCAGCGGGTTTTGCAAGTAACTCAAAAAATAGCAGATAATACTAAAAGCGATATTGTCACACCTTCTTGAGCATTAACCGATATAGTGCTTTCCTTATTCTCAAATCTGTTATAAATATGGCTTGCTGCACAGCGCGTGAGGGGATATTTCTCCGGAGCCTTACTTTTCTCGAGGGAGCTGAC
>JABSRY010000232.1 GCA_013214985.1 Hyphomicrobiales bacterium | reverse complement strand
ATTTTAAATCAACAGTCAAACCAAAGTGGACTTGTTTTGCGCCGCCCTAGTGGTAGAGTTTTACTCTGCCCTTGACACGTGCGGTTAAACCGTCAATATTTTGGGTAGAGAATATACAGGATAGGCCTAGAGATCGGGCGATCGGTAATATGTCTATTTCTTTTTTACCGATTAGGGCTTGGGCTTCATCAACAATCATAAAACATTGTTTGTCATTCTCTGACCATCCGGTTGCACGCTTTTTGATGGCATTGTAAATGCGGGACATAACAAAGCTCGTAATTAGGCGCCCCGCATCCCCAAATTCGGCCTCTGGGAGCAATACACCTATTCGACCACCGTTTAAGACGTCTTCAACTTTTACGCCCTGTTCAATGTTTATCCAGTCGCCTAGTATTTCATGATCGGTAACTTGTCTTAGCCATGTAGAGACATTGCTAACAATGCTTGATTTTGTATTGTCGGCCAATGAATCAAATTCTTTTGTGAAATATATAAATGCTTCCAAAATTTGAGGATTATTGCCAATGCCAGAAATGGTTTTTTCTCTAAATTCTTGATCGATGATAAGTGCTAAAATATTTTTGAGGGTGTAGTTTTCTTTGCTGTTTAAGATTATGACAGCGGCGTTTTTAATACAGACGCCGGCAGCATTAGACCAAAAACTGTCTTTTTCTTCTGCCGAAAATAAATTTTTGACCGTATCGGCTACAATATCAGGCGATAAGCCAAATATAGGATTAAACGCATCATTTTTAGGAGAGATTATTTTGAGATTAGGGAATTTTAATTCAGCGGGTAATGAGCCTTTACCATCAAGAATAATGATGCCCGAATCCGTTAATTCAAAAATCTGGTAAAGTAGTGGCAGTAAAACACCGCTAGTTTTGCCTGTACCGGTAGTTCCTAAAACTAGCATATGAGTTTTTAAATCTTTCAGAGTTAAACCTACAGGTTTCTCGGCTTCTGTTGGGGCAAATTGATCGCGCCTTTCTGATAATAAAGCGGTAGATTTACCCAGAGTGAAAAACACGCTCTTGTCTTTCGCGGCATTATCAATTTGTTTTAATTTTGCTTGTTCAATGCCCGTAAAATAACTTTTTCCTGCCGCATCGATTAGATGTTCTGTGGCAACGTCTTTGACGGCATCCTCAAGCATCATCCCGCGTAATTCAAGAGGGGAGGGGATTGAAAATTCGTAAATCCATAAGATACCAAATAAAATTATTGTTGGTGAATAAACTACAAAATTGGAGGTTGTGCGTTCTTCAATAGAATGGGTTAAAAAAACAATGGCGAGTATGGTCAACACTATAGCCGCGCCTAGTTTGAAAAGCGGAAAACTAAATAAATCCTGTTGTTCGGTGCTCTCTTGTGCATTTTCGACAGAGTTGTTTATAGTGTGAATAGTCAACATTAAAGCTGCAAAAATAGGGAAGGATATTGCGAAGAAAATAGATACCGACATTAGAGGCAAAAGAATCCCAATACCGCCGATGATTGTAATAATTCTTAGTTCATGGACTTGTTCAGCCATTGAAGAATATTCTAAATCTACCGCTAATATTTGACCTGATACGCTATCACCATCTTTGTCGATGGTTAGTATTCTAAAACGGTCTTTTAAATCGTCTGGAGTATTTTCGGGCAAGTCGCGCAACAGGCAACGGTCAATCAATTGTTTTACGGCTTCTTGTTGTTCTTTACTGTAAAGAACTGGCGGTAGAAATTTACGCCATAAAAAGGCACTACCGAAGAAAGTTGAACCGACAACGGCCAGACCAACAATTACCCATAGTAAAATAACAAATTCATCACGGGGAAAATATAGGCCAGCATTACTGGATACATGCCAAGCCGAAAGCATAGATATTAAAAACATAATTGGCACTAGATAATATGTGCGCCAATTGTGCATATTTTCCGCAGCATAATGCCCTAGATTAGATAAATATAGTTTTTGAATGGTATATTCTTTAGGGTCAGAACTTAGATTTTCATTTTCTAATTTTGTGTCTTTAATCCAAAATATTGATGGGTTTATTTGCCCACCCCATTTTTGGATAATGGCTTTTCTAATTGAAGATTGCTTAAGTTCTCGAAGTCTTTCAAACGTCCAAATTATTGGCTCGTATAATACAGAAAATTGCATATTGTCTCTTTTAAAAATTATGTCCGCGCTGGCAGCCCGGTCTTTATAAAATTACTTCAAAATTTCTTTAAACAGTTCAAGGTCTTTTGCCTTTGATTTTTCGCCTTTATTACCGCGATTAATAAATTTGGTTAGGTGGTTCTTTATAAGGTCAGCAGCGTCATCATTATGTTCAGACATATGAAGTAAGAACGCCCCAAGTAATATTTTTCGTCGGGTATCGTCTTTTCTTTGTTGTTTTATTTCCACGCTTTTAAGTTTTCGCTTCTGCGCTTGTAGCTCTAAAATTCGTTGTTCTATATTTCTGAGTTTGTATTCTTTATCGGACATAGTATTTCCCACATTATTCTCAATAGGAATATAATGGAGAGGTCTGTAGATATCAAGAACATAATTACTATATTGACAATTATCTTAACCCGTAATATTTGTAAGGGCACGTATACGCATTGTTTCACAATGCATGAGATTTTTCTATGAAAAATGAAAGTAACAACCGCATCTTATTGATTTAGGTAAACCACATCGAACAAGCTTTTTACAGATGCCAACTTACTAACGTTTCCCGAGGAAACGGACAAAGCAGTGTTGCTTCTGCTGCGTATCGTGCTGGCGAAAAAATCAAAGACGAGAGAATTGGAAAAACATTCGATTATACTAATAAAAGCAGTATTGAACATACAGCTCTGATTTTCCCTGATGGTGAAAACCCTATTAGTCGCGCGGAATTATGGAATAATGTTGAAGCATATGAAAAGCGCAAAGACGCGCGTCTTGCTCGGGAGTTTCAACTTGGTTTGCCGCGTGAATTATCGCAAGAAGATAGACGTAAAGTCGTTGATATATTCACCCGCAAGAATTTTGCGGATGAAGGGTATATTGCAGATATTAGTATTCATAATCCCATATCAAGAAATGATAATTTACAACAACCACACGCGCATATTTTAATCACCGAAAGAATGTTTAAGGATGGTGATTTCGTTAAGAAAAAAGATAGATTAATTCAAAAACCAGAATATTTGGCGGCCATTCGTGAGAGTTGGGCGACAGAATTAAATAAGGTTTTAGAACGCTCGGGGGTTGATAAGCGGGTAGATGCTCGATCATTGGTGGAACAACGAGAGGATGCTTTTGCAAATGGTGATTATGAAAGAGCCATTGAGTTAACCAGAGAACCAGTCAGAAATATCAAAAGTAAAGAATATTTGAAGGAAGTTAAGGCAGAAAATGACCATAATGTTGGTGAGATTTTAAAGCGTTATCAAATGGCGGTTAAGCAAGACAAGGGTATTCAATATTTAAGAAAGCAAATAGATATGTTTGATATTAAATCCATTAATAATGATTATTATGAACCCCCTTTAACGCATTCATTAAATAATAATTATATGCAATCTAATTCACCTTATGATGTTAAAAATTATATTGAAGATGCGGGGCAATTTTATTTTGGTAAAAATAAAAATAAGCGGTCGATTCATTCTGATTTTAATGGTGGTTCTGAGGTTGTGCAACATAGTGATTGGGTTGTTGTTAAAACGGGCGCTGAAAAACGAGCCGAGGCTTGGGAGGGTTTTAAATCGGTTATATCTTCTCAGGAGTTTAGAAACCAAACGGCCAAGAAACATGATCCATATGTCACGAATAGGATTGATAAATTATTTGAAAGTCATTCGAAAATCCCTGAAAATTTAGTTAGTGGCGGCAGGAGTTCTACCCTTGAAAAAAATATAGATAATAAGGATTCTCTAAGAAATAGACTGTCTAAAAAAGAAGTTAGTTTATTATATAGAGCGGGTGCTAAATATGATAACACGTCAAAAATATTAGATTATAAACAATCATCAAATGCACTTCAAAAATCCAGTGATTTGATTAAAGGAAATCAGGATATTCTAACTAACCATGAATATGATTTAACGATGAATGTTGCAAAACAAAATGATGTTGGACGGAAGGATACTGATTTATCGGCATTGATGAGAGTAGGTTTTAGTTCGGCTTACAAGAAGGGTGACGAAGCAGAACAAAGGTTAAATGGGTATATGTCAGAATATGGCACGACTAAAACTATGCATATGCTTAATGAAAAGCCAGAATATTTTGGCAAGTTGCAGGGTGGCACATTGTTTGGTCGTGAGAAGCGTCAAGAAGCTTTCGCAGCACTTGAAAAAATAGAAGATAGTGTTGCGGGTAAAGAACGTTTGAATGCTTATAGGGATAGCTTGAAAATGGAATATTCCATTATCGAACGTGGGTTCGTTGGCAGAAATGGGAATGTTGAAAAATTTGAAAATAAAATTGCTGATTTAAAAGATCAAAAAACAGCTTTGAAAACAAACCAGCAAGAAAAATTTGACGGTCTTAATAATACTGAAAAAGCTTTACTGAATGAATACAGACATAAGCCAGAGCCTAAAACCAATGATGAATATAAACAATCCACATCACAGAAATATAAGCAGAAAGACCAATTTTCGCGAGAATATAATAAAAAAGAATATTCACAGAATGAAAAATATAAAACTAGTGCTAAAGACCGAAATCAACATCTCGGTGATGATGGGATTAAAGATAGCCGAGAGGCTCAACAAATGAAGGAATTAACGGCCTTTCAAGAAACTCATAAAGCCAAACATTCTCAAGATCAAAATTTCGGTGATGATAGG
>JABSRY010000231.1 GCA_013214985.1 Hyphomicrobiales bacterium | reverse complement strand
ATTATAATATTTCGCCGAGTGCTAAAGCTGACCTCGAGCGGATTTGGTTATATGGTCTTGAGTTTTGGGGAGTGGAAGCAGCGGACAATTATTATGCTGCATTTTTTGTTCATTTCGGGCGAATTGCGGAACACCCACTTTTATATCCAAACTCAGATATTCGCAAAGGTTACAGGCGTAGCATGTGCGGATCGGATACCGTTTATTACCGTATCGACGGTGAAACCGTTGAGATTATGACTATTATCGGTCGCCAGAATGAAAAATAATGGCTTTAGAAAGCCGACGGTAACTGGTTTTTGAAGATAGCTGCCCAAGATAATACTACATATAATTGGCTTCTCTACTTTGTTTGCTTGAGTAACTTATAGACTGTTGATCTCCCAATTTTCATCTGTCTTGTAATGGCTGTCGCCCCTACCCCACTTTTATATAATTCGCATACTTTTTTTATCTATCGTACGTTTCCTACCAAACTTTACACCTCTAATCTTGGCAACAATACGTCCTTCATTAGTACGCTCTAAAATACGTGACCTTTCAGCCTCCGCTACAGCAGATAATATAGTGATAACCATTTTACCAATCGTACCTTCTGTGCTGATACCGTCATCCAAAAATCGAACAGTGACACCCATATTATCAAATTCTTTAATTAGAAAAATCATGTCAGCCGTATCGCGGCCAAGCCTATCAAGTTTTGTAACAAGAATACAATCGCCTTTTTCTACTTTTAATATGATTAGCTCTAACCCACTCCGTTCTTTCGTAGAGCCAGATATTTTATCCGTAAAAATTCGGCAGGGTTTAACGCCAGATTCTTTAAGTACTTTTATTTGAATATCTAAAGATTGTTGGCTTGTTGAAACTCGGGCATACTCAAAAAGACGGCTGTCCATAAAAAGTGTCTCCTAAATCAATTAACAGACGAAACTGTACACCAATTAT
The DNA here is from genome assembly GCA_013214985.1 of Hyphomicrobiales bacterium. Classification (GTDB taxonomy): domain Bacteria; phylum Pseudomonadota; class Alphaproteobacteria; order Rhizobiales; family OSC116; genus OCS116. Next base: position 3,879 of record JABSRY010000231.1, on the reverse strand, counting down.
GTAATCTTGATTTAATAGGCACTAAATTGCATATAAATTATGGTGTCTATTAATTTATAATATAAGAGACAACTTGAGAGCATTTGGCAACAATGTTTGAATATCTGCTGACAAATTAATAGTTAGCATAGAGTTTAACTTTTGCATTGAATTAAGTTTGATGCAGAAATCCGCCTAATAACCAATGCTCTAGTAGGTTATTAGAAAACAACAGTAAAAACCAAAAAAACTCGGCCTAAATTGCTATTTGCAACAGAGTCCATATCTTGATATACTGTTACGTATATTGTTATCACAATAATGCATCAATGATGCGAGCTTAAAAAATAGACTGCCTTTATGCCAAAAACTAAAATATTTTCCTTACCTGAATATGAATTTGACAATAATTTAACTGCACAACAAAACACCTATGCAAGGCTTCGTTACTCTCTTATGGTTGGCGCGATTGAACCGGGGCGTGCAATTACCATTCGTGGTTTAGCCGCTGCATCTGGACTAAGCCCAACACCTATTCGAGAGGCATTACGCAGGCTTTGCTCCGAAGGCGCGCTTCAAGTGTTAGAAAATAGGCGAATCATTGTGCCTGAAATGACTGAGCGTCGTTTTGAAGAATTGGTTTGCGCTAGAATTCAGTTAGAAACCCATGCCGCGTTACGTGCAATGCCCTATATTTCGGATCATATAATCAATAAATTGGAGAAAATTGATGCTCAAGTTGACCTGGCATATAAAGACAATGAACTTGTTACAGGTATAATATTAAACCAGCAATTCCATTTGACTTTATATAAAACCAACCCTGAAACTGTGTTAATTCCAATGATTGAAAGCCTATGGCTACAACTTGGCCCATTCATAAGGGTCGCGGCAACTCATGTGAAAGAATTTTACACAATAGATAGGCATTTTGAAATTCTTGCCGCACTCAAAAAAAGAGATGAAGGTGCATTAATCGCTGCAATTGATGCCGATATTAGTGATGGCGTTGGCGGATTAACCAAACAGGCATTAAAACAAATGTTAAATTGAGATTAATCTAGCTTGCTTGTAAATGTTTAATGTGATACCTAAATTAATAATAGTATCACATTTATTGAGAGCATCATGAGTGACATTTCAAAAATAGACTGGCATCAATCTGCCCTAGACCTAAAAATTAAATCAAAGGCCTTTATCGGCGGGCAATTTACAGACTCTGTTTCTGGCCAAACCTTCACTTCAATCAGTCCTATAGACGGTAGAACTCTGGCTGAAGTTGCAGCCTGTGATGTCGAAGATGTTAACATTGCAGTTAAGTCAGCCAGAAAGGCTTTCAAGTCTGGTGACTGGTCAAATAGAACACCAGTTGAACGGAAAGCAATATTACAGAATTTTGCCCAAATCATCCGAAATAATCGCAACGAATTAGCACTTTTAGAAACGCTCGACATGGGCAAGCCAATTGCAAATTCTACTTCAATTGATGTAAATGCAACTGCGAACTGCTTTGATTGGTATGCCGAATCTATAGACAAGATATATGGCGAAATAGCACCAACCGCTAATAATTATCTGGCATTAGTAACGCGCGAGCCGTTAGGCGTTGTGGCGGCGGTTGTGCCATGGAATTTCCCAATGCTAATGGCGGCATGGAAGTTGGCGCCTGCCCTTGCAGCCGGCAATAGTATTATTTTAAAGCCCGCAGAACAATCTAGCTTAACAGCCTTAAAGCTAGCTGAGTTGGCGGTTGAAGCGGGCATTCCGCAAGGTGTTTTTAATGTAGTTACTGGATATGGCCCCGAAGTCGGCCGTGCACTAGGTATGCATATGGATATTGACGGTTTATTTTTTACAGGCTCCACTCAGGTTGGTAAATATTTCATGGAATATGCCGCAAAATCCAACCTAAAAACCATTGGTTTGGAACTAGGTGGTAAAAGCCCATTCTTATTATTAGAAAGTTACAAAGACACCAAGCGTGCAGCAACCACTGTCGCAAATTCCATATTCTTTAATCAAGGTGAGATGTGTACTGCACCATCTAGACTAATTGTCGAACGAAGTGTACATGAAGAAGCTGTTGAAACAATCGTGAATATTGCAAAATCCCTTATTCCAAACAACCCACTTAACGCACAAACTAAGATGGGGGCGATGGTTGATGTAGCCCATACTGAACGGGTAATGAATTTCGTTAACATTGCTGAGAAAGATGGAGCAGATGTTGTTATTGGAGGCAAACAAACGCGCATCAAATCTGGAGGTTGTTATATTGAACCTACCGTTTTTGATAATGTAAAAAATAATATGCGCGTCGCCCAAGATGAAATTTTCGGCCCAATGTTAAGCATTATACCTGTCGATAGTGTCGACGAGGCGATACAAGTTGCCAATGATAGCCCTTATGGATTGGCTTCTTCAGTTTGGACGAATGATTTGAACACGGCACACACCGTTTCAAGAAAAATTCATGCTGGCATTGTTTATGTCAATTGTTATGACGTTGATGACATGACCACGCCATTTGGGGGCGTAAAACAATCTGGAATTGGTCGAGATAAGTCACTGCACGCACTTGATAAGTTTACAGAAATTAAATCTACCTGGATTTCTTTGGACATATAATAATCTTCTTCACTAACAATAATTAAGAAAGACATTAATCATGACTACAAATGAGCAGCTCTCAAAACGTAAAGACAAAAATATTGCTCGAGGTATCGGCATGCAAACCCAAATTTATGCTGAAAAAGCACAAAATGCCGAAGTTTGGGATGTAGAAGGCAATCGTTACATTGACTTTGCAGCAGGCATTGCCGTTGTAAATACAGGGCACAGGCATCCCAAAATTGTTGAGGCAATTGAAAAACAACTCAATCAATTTACGCATACCTGTCATCAGGTTATGCCATATGAAAATTATATTGTTTTAGCCGAACGTTTAAACAAAGCGGTTCCAGGGAATTTCGATAAAAAAACACTTTTTGCAACAACTGGAGCGGAAGCGGTTGAAAATGCTATAAAAATAGCAAGAAGCGCAACAGGACGTACAGCCGTCATCGCATTCGGTGGCGCATTTCATGGGCGTACATTCATGGGAATGAGCTTAACAGGTAAAGTCGTTCCATATAAAGCTGGCTTTGGTGCAATGATGCCTGATGTTTTCCATGTTCCATTCCCTATTGAAATGCATAACATCTCGGTGGAAGACTCGATAAGTGCAATCGAAAAACTATTTAAATTTGATGTTGAAGCTAGCCGCGTTGCGGCAATTATTATTGAGCCAATTCAAGGTGAAGGCGGGTTTTACATTACACCAAAGGCATTAATTGTAAAATTACGGAAGCTTTGCGACGAACACGGTATTCTATTAATTGCCGATGAAGTTCAAACTGGCTTTGCAAGAACTGGAGCATTATTTGCCATGGAACATTTTGGAGTCGCTGCAGACATCACAACTATGGCTAAAGGACTTGCAGGTGGCATGCCGTTATCCGCAGTGACTGGTAAAGCCGATATTATGGACAGCGTAAAACCTGGTGGGCTTGGCGGTACATACGCTGGTAATCCATTAGCCGTAGCATCTGCTAATGCCGTGCTTGAAATAATAGAAGAAGAAAAATTATGTGATCGCGCTAATATTCTTGGCAATGCGCTTAAAGAAAAATTGAACCAAATTGCCAAAGATATTCCAGAAATAGTGGATGTTCGTGGGTTAGGCTTTATGATCGCAGTGGAGTTCAATAGTTCAGACAAAAGCCAACCAAACCCCGACTTCGCAAATAGAGTTCGTATAGAGGCATTAAAACAGAACCTTATATTACTCACCTGCGGAATTTATGCAAATGTTATAAGATTCCTTGCGCCAATCACAATTTCTGATGAAAATTTTGCAGA
>JABSRY010000230.1 GCA_013214985.1 Hyphomicrobiales bacterium | reverse complement strand
CGTATCATAATCAATAGAGAATCTATTTAAATCAAAACGTCAACACAATATTCGGAGTTTCAAAGACTCAGAGTATATATCTTTTTGCTTGGATATGAATACGTCCAAGGCCTAAAATATCTTCCTTAATAATACCGTCGATTCCACCATCGTTTGTAGTTTTGGTAACCTGGCCTGCATTTTTAACTTGTCCGCCATATCCCATTTTTTCTAATAGAAAAACAACAAGTTTTTCAAATTCAAGTGGAGATTTAGACAAGATTGCTGCTAAAATATCATCATATATATTAACGCGAATATTTTAATATGATTTTATTAGCAGTTCTTGAGGTGTCAATTCAGTCGATTCCCCAGGTGAATGTGTACTGCCTATAGCTTTATCTCTATTGCGTTCAGCAAATTTTTTCTTTGTTAATGCATCAATTATTTCTTTATTTAGATCAATGGCTGCACCTTCGTCACTTATTTTATAAACACCTTTTTTGGGGCGCTCAACCAGACCAGCAACATTTAAATAGGTCAATGCCCAAGAAATTCGATCATAAAATATTTTACCCTTTTTAGATTCATATTCTCTTATAATTTGTTCATCGGATAAGTTGAATACTCTAGCTAAAGGTGCTTCGAAATCCTTCAATTTGACTTCGTTAGAATTACATAAAAATTTTAATATCGGAATCTGAATTTCGTCATATTTAGGTATTGTCATAGTATACTACTGTAGTTGTATACTACTGTAGTTTAAAAATATATTGTTTAGTAAACAATAATTATAGGAGTAAAACAATACAAGTTATAATTCCGAAATAATTTATATTGTTTAACTCTCTTAATCCCGCGTCCATTTAAACAGGGTTAGGCTTGCTGCGAAGCATATAATTGTCCAAATGCTCATTAGCCCTAGTGTATAGCTGATGTCAGCTAATGTTGCGCTTTTATAGACTATATTGCGCATTGCTTCGGCAAAGGGGCCTAGTGGAAACAGGTTTGCAATTGTTTTTACAAATTCTGGAAACCCGCCTTGTGGTATATATAGATCGGATGCAAAGGTCGCGGGGTAAAATAATAAGTTTGCAATACCCGTTACCATGCCAACGGCCATAATGCGTGCCGAAATTAATAACGCCAGCGAAAGGAATGTTAAAGCGCCCAAACTAATGAGCACTAATAGCTTGCCAATAAGTAGCAAATCTACCACTGCGCCCATGCCATAAACGAGGTCTGCAACAAATAAGAATAACAGGCTAAACACCACTAAAATTACAAAGCGAGTGCTAACAAAAGCGGCTATAAACTTCCATTTTTGCATGGGGTATAGATGATACGCTTTGAATGCACCTTTGGCACGTTGCTCGACCAAAAAGGTACAAAAGCCAAATAGACTGGTCGAAATTAATATCATACCAATCAAACCAGGGATCAGATATTGACCATATTTAAAACCTTCGCCAATAACAGCATTGCTTTTTACAGGTATGTTTAAAACAAAATCCCACTTTTTATAGTCTATTTCTTGCAGGCTATTTACCAACATTAGCGGGTAAATACTGTTATAAATACTAAGCGGGGCATTTTTTTCTACCAATATACTAATTTTTTTGGCTTCATCAGTAGGGATGGTAACCACTACGCCCTGACGCTTATTATCTGCGTTTTCATCAAATTTTTGAATATCAAAAACTAGCATGTTCGAGTGTTTTAAAACATGTTGCATATCGGTCATATATTTTGTTGCGCGGGGGTTATCACCCGCTATTTTGATGTTAATTATTGATGCGCCACCATTATTGCTGCCAAAGGCCAGCATAAGCAAAACCAACAATAAAACAGGAAACAAAAAGGTGAAAAATAAAGCAAAACTATTGCGAAAATAGGATTTTAAATCGATAGCCGCAAGTTGAAATAATAGTGACATGGATTAACCTATAAATGATGTTGAGATTTTAAGAATATCAGCGCTGTTACTTTGGCCGAATGAGTAGGATTTAAGTTGATGCTTTTTTATCAGTGCTAAAAACCCCACCTCCATTGTTTTTTGCCCATAAATGTCTATTTGGTTGCCCTGCATAAAATGCTGTTTAACATGTTTAATATTGTTAACCTCGGCCTGTATAAGCGTTGCATTCTCATTGTCTCCTATAAATATTTGTGCATGAAACGCACCGATAATATCGTTTAAAAAAACCTCACGGCTTGCATGGTAAGTTTTGGTGCCGCCATAAATGCTTATAATTTCATGGCAAATATCCAGCTCATATGGGTGGTGGGTTATCATTAAAATGGAACAATTTTGCACATCACTTAAATATTGCAATAACTCAATTAGTCGCTCTGCCATGTTTTTATCTAATGCCGCACTTGGCTCATCTAGCGTAACAAGTTTAGGCATATGCGCTAACGCCATATAAAGGTTTATGCGCTGCTTTTGCCCGCCCGATAATTTATCAAGCCGTTTGTTTAACAACTCATCCATTGCCAACGCTTCATAGACGCGGTTAGATTGTTTACCGTAAAGCGCTTTATGTAGGGCGATCATTTCACTAACTTTTACCAATTCGCTAAATGCAAAAACTTGTAATTGGCTGCCTAAAACTTTACGGCTAGCATTATCCTTAAAAAACTCTTTTTGCGGAATCCCATCAATCCAAATGCGTGCTTTGTTTAATTTTCTTAAACCCAGCACCGCCTCTACAAAGGTGGTTTTGCCACTGCCATTGGGGCCGATAATACCAGTAATTTTGCCTTTGGTTATGTTGATGTCGTTAAAATTAAAAGCTGTGCCATCTTCAAAACTCAGTTGTAATTCATCGACTTGTATAATAAATTGTTTGCTCATAATGCCTCGTATTTATAATTTTAAGGTCAACATAGTTTGTTGAATGACCGCAGCAACCGCCAATACGCGAAACAGGTTTTTGATGCGTGAAAACAACCAAAATCAATGAATAACTTGTGATTTGCAATTTCGCGATGCGTGAAATAGTCTAGACTAAACTTGAAAGATCAAATTATGCGGTTAATAATCATTATGTCATTTATCATTGCTTCGGCACTAAACACTTTTGCAGCCGAAAATTTTACTGCCAAAGACAACAAACAATGGGCAGAAGATAGCGGGTGGTTCTACGAATGGCAAAATACCGACTTTAGCAAAGCCAGTTTGAATTTACGCGAAATTATGTCTGGCGGGGTGGCTAAAGATGCCATTAGGTCGATTGATAACCCAGAATTTACTGCGGTTAAAAATGATAAAGACATAACAAAGTTTGAGCCTGTTATTACCGTGTTTAAAAACGGTAAGGCAAAGGCCTACCCTTTGCGTTATTTAACGCGGCATGAAATTGTAAATGATATATTTGAAGATCAGCCTATAGCAGTTACCTTTTGCCCCTTGTGCAACAGCAGTGTGGTTTTCGAGAGGGTGCTAGATGGCGTGCCTGTCGAGTTTGGCACCACGGGTAAATTACATAATTCGGATTTGGTAATGTATGACCGTAAAACCCAAACTTGGTGGCAGCAATATAATGGCATGGGCATTGTTGGCGAGTTAACGGGTGCTAAATTAAAGGTTGTGCCATCGCGTTTAGAGAGCCTTACCTTATTTAAACAACGCTTCCCCAATGGCGAAATAATGACGGCGCCTAATGGCAATTCTAGCGGTTATGGCCACAACCCCTATACGCGGTATGATAGCAGCGAAGCACCATTTTTATATAGAGGCGATTATGAAGGCAAAATACCCGCTTTGGCGCGAGTGGTTGTGGTGGGCAATGTGGGTTATGCTTTGTCATATCTCAGTAAAATAGAAACGCTCGAAAAAGATAATATTCGTATAACTTGGCAGGCTGGTCAAAACTCGGCATTAGACAGTGCTCAAATTTCAAACGGCAAAGATGTTGGCAATATTGTAGTGCAGCAAAAGCAAGACGATAAATGGCAAAATATTCCATATATGGTTAGTTTTGCATTTGCTTTTAAAGCCTTTAACCCCGACCAAGAAATTATTACCGAATAGTTATTTGCGCCCAACAATCATGGTTTGGTATAGCCGGACCCCAATATAGTAAAATTTGGCGCGCCATTTAACCACGCCCAATGCCCTAAGCGCTATATAAAATTCTAAATCAATTTCTTTTTGGTTTATCGGAACGCGTTTTTTGGTAGCAAGTTCAATACAATGGCGGTCATAGCATAACTTATCATGCACCAATATAGCCTTTATATGCGCCCATCTGGGCACTAGCGGGCGCAAAAACCCGATAGCGTTTGGCAGGGTTAAACCATCGGTCTTCATGCCAGGTTCGATGTAAACCACCATGCCGCTATTTTTGCGCCCAAGGTCATACCTGAAGCCCTGAATAACAATCGCAGATCGACCATCGTTAGAAATGGTTAAAGATGGTTTATTGGTGAAACGCCCCATGGGTTACCCTATGTTAAAGTCTCACCTAAAATATATGAAATATTTTGAAAAGGAATAGTTATTTTGCAGTTTTCAAATATTATATACTTTATATTAATCATGCGACCAATCATCTGGCTTATCGCTCTTATTTGGCGACAGGCCTATAACATCCCCTTTAAGCGAGCCACCCAAACCAACAATGGTACGGTTTGCATATGAAAAATAGGCAGTTACTTGATTTATTTCCACAATCTCGCCATCATCCCAACCCGCATTACGCAAATTTATAACATCTTGTTCGACGATATTTGCAAGCTCAACCGTTAGTTTTTTGGCGTATAGCAAAGCAGCGCGTTGCTTGGGGCTAAAGGTATTGGTCATGTCATCTGCAATAATTGCTTGACGAATTTTATCACTTTTTTC
>JABSRY010000023.1 GCA_013214985.1 Hyphomicrobiales bacterium | reverse complement strand
GTGGCAGAGTTTTACTCCGCCCGCAGTAATAAAACATTACCGCCTCTGTGGACTAGTTTTGCATTGCCGTTTACACCCGGTTATTTGACAAGATGGAATCATTTACCAATATGCCGCTAGTGGAAAATCCTATAATAATATATCTCAGCCTATAATGGAGCAAAAGAGCCATTAATGCGTTAATGCGTTAATGCGTTAAACTCTCTACCAATTCAAATTACAATTTTTGACTGCCTATATATTGCTCAACGGCTTTCATCATAACCTGAACGGCACTTGTATCATTATCTAAAGCATATTGACGAAGTCTCTTTCTAAATTCTGCGGATACTCTGAAATTAAGAGCAATAGATTCTTCATCCATTTTTTTGCCTAGATTTTCGCTTGGATTACTTACAGGCGGGGGTTTCCCTTTACCAATATTCTTTTTGGGTGGAGGAGCAATTTTTGTATTTTTTGGCATTATATTATTTTCCATCTAATTTTTGGATTAAATCAATTAATTCTTGAGCGATAGATGATGCCCTATTATTAAGGCTTTTGAAGGTAGTTTCTGCTACGGATTTACCAACATCTTGAGATCGTCGATAAGCGACTCTCTCGGGTAATGAAGCATTAATGGTATTATATCCAACTTCTTCAATATATTCCCTAGCGTCTTTTATTTCGCCTAATGAGTCCCCTACTCTACAAAAGACAATCACAATATGATTTCTTGCAATACCGTTTTTTACTAATTCATGTGCCAACCTAACTGTCGGTTCTAAATCATCTACAGATATTCCAGTGGGTAATACAATAAGGTTAGATGCCTTAGAAATTTGCAAAGTGGCGGCACTTGCGGCTGGCGCACCATCAAAAATCATTAAATCTACTTCACCCTTGTTATAATCATCAATTGCACCAGAAACTGATCTATATTGTTCTGTTTTAATTGCGGGTTCAAAGTTTGCTTCATTTCTTAACATGTTCCATCGAGTGGATGTACCTTGCTTTGCATCCATGTCTGCAATTTTAACAGTCCAATTACTATTTGCATATTCCCTAGCAATTAATCTTGTTAAAGTGCTTTTCCCCACTCCACCTTTTTGAGAAACCAAACCAATAATCATTTTAAACCCTTCCATAAACTCGTATTTAACTAAAAATTTAAAACCGCGTTAAAGCGTTATATATATATTATGTTAAATCTTTATATCTTTATTTAAAGAATTAACGCATTCGTTATTTCGCCAATTCTTTAAATAAAGATATAATGAATGTGTTAATGCTTCATTACGTTAAAGCAACAATTCTTTAAATAAAGATATAATGAATGTGTTAATGCGTTAAAGCAATAATTCTTTAATTAACACATTAACACATTAACACATTAACACATTAACACATTAACACATTAACACATTAACACATAAAAATACACGACCCTTTTAACCGTTACGATGTTGTTATCATCAAAGCTGATATTAACAACATCGTAACAAAAGCGTTAATGCGTTATTTATTTAAATAACGCAAAATTATTACAGTTTATAGTTATCCTTTACCCCATTCCAAACTTCTGCTGCGCTTACACCTTCTCCATTAAAATATGTCTGAAACGGAAACGCCATATATCTAGGCTGCCATTGACAATCACTGTCTTTCAGTAGTTTTTGAATGGTTTGTTTTTGTTCCTTGGCCGTATTGGTAATGGATGAATCCGCGAGTTGCTTAGAACCGACTTCTTGAACAATCGCATTAATGGCATCTTTGCTTTTCAATAAATTAAAGAATGTATCATCTGGCGACCATGATTGAGCCATATCAACATTTAGAAGATTGCCAAGTATTTCAAAAGTATCAGAATCACTAGATAATGTTTCAGCAATAACAAATGCTAGAATGGTGGTTACTTCCTCATTTGATAAAGTCAGTAACTTTGAAAATATCACATTAAAATCATTATCTTTCTGCCATTCGTTTTTACGCGCTACGATTGTGTCGTCTGCTTCACCTTCCATACCTAATAATTGGCGCACGACCTGGCGTTGCTCCTGAAACTTAACCTCGGCTTTATTGGTGGCTAGGCTTTCTTCAATTGCTGTTGTATCGGCTTTTTGACTATCGGCCTTAATGTCCCACAAATATGAGCTTGCAATAGTTTGTGCAACTGAAAGGCGTAATGCTATATCAGGATTATTTAATAGCTCTGTACGCACTGCTGAATGGCGGTGTAAAGTAAGATAATTTTGCATTACCTTTGTTAGTTCGGGCTTTGCAGGGGCAGGGGTGGCTTGTTCTGAATTTTCAGAATTAGAAATTGTTTGCATTTGTTTTCTAGTAACATAGCCCTCATGGGTTTCAACAATACCATCACTGTTAATGACAATATAAACACTGCCGCCTTTTTCTTTATCACATTCGCTATAGTCCCACTCATACCAACTATCATCAAGATCGCATAAAATAACAGATATCCAACCATCACTTAGATAGTTTTCTTTTAATTTGGCAATGGCAGTATTCTGTAATTTCCAAAATAACTTTGTATCTGAGAAATAACTATCTTCGCCAAATAAATCAGTCACCATATGGCCGTCATAAAGTTTCATATCAAATAGGGCGCATTCTTCGGTTATTTCATCACCACCAAATAACCAACCTTTGAGTTGATATTCATTAGGCACATAATCATCTTCGTTATTATATAAAGCCAACCATTCATTTTGTTTATTTTCTGTTGCCAATGTTAGTAGTTTCAAGCATGATAAACTGATTTCTTCGGCTCTATAAATATCAAGAATAGGGGTGATTAGGTTTGATAATGCCAGTCTCTGCTTAACCATACGGCTAGTAACGCCAAACTGGTCTGCTATTTCTTCAACGGTTTTGCCATTGTTTGATAATTCTGCAAAAGCATGAAATTGATCAACTTCATCCATTGGTAAACGGGCTATATTTTCAGCTAATGAAGCTTCGATGGCCTTAACATCGTCTTTATCTTCCATAATAATACAGGGTACAGGGTCAACCTTGCCTTGCTCGGCCAATTGCTTAACGGCTAAATAGCGTCTTTGTCCTGCTATTATTTCAAACTTTTTACCTTTAGCCCTAACGAGTAGAGGCTGTATTACGCCTAATGATTTAATGCTTGATAGCAAGTCGTCAATTTGATCTGCGCCAACCTTACGGACGTTTAAGCTTGATACTGTTAAATCGTTGATTTTGATATGTTGTAAATCCATTTTATGGTTTCCTATTTTGATTAATTGTCTGAAGGGACGGTTTTAAAAATTATTTGTTTATTTGAGGGGAGGGGGAGCAGGGCACTAATGCCCTTGCTTAGTAATCTGATGCCAACATGATGGTTAAAACCCTTGTTGTAATCTCTGAATTGCTAGGGTCTTCGCTGCCATATTCTAAATTATTATCGTAACAATCTATTTTCCAATAAAGACTGTGTTGTTTAAATTTAAATAAACCCATATCGTGTTCGCTATACGGGTCATTTTCTTCATTGAAATCACTATAAGTTGCCACCAAACCATAGATTTTAGCTTTATCATTTGGCGTGATTTGCATATCCAAATTAGAGGTCAGCATTAAACGGCCAATACGACCACCTGATTGACGACATTCATCATTTAATTGTGCTATTTTATTATTCAGATTTTCCATATATTCCACCTATCGATTGTAATTCTCAATTAACAGCAACTTTCAAAAGCCGCGCGTATTTGAAAGCTTGCCAATCGGCGAGATGGAGGGGTGAAATTTGCAAGGTCAAATTTAAAAAAAGGGTGCGCGCCAGTGGACTTTAGGACAGGCATAAATCACCGATTTATTCCCTGGACTTAGGCAACAAGTCGGTTTTTTAAATTTGTGCACTTTAGCCTTGCAAATGAGGGGAGGAACGTCCCCTCATTCTAATAGACAATGTAGTGGTTTTTGAACCAGCTTTTTAAAGCCGGTACAAATAATATTGCCTTATTTCTTTGGCTAAGTGATCGTCACCTTCAGGGCCGAGACAATTTTAATTGGCTTGGTGAGCGAAGCGAGTAGTCCACGGTTTTAGACTGGCCGCACAGCGGAGAGTTTAAAATTGCTCTAATTAAACATATAAATACTGACACCCACCCATTATAAATGGTACAATTTTTAATCATTGAAAATATATGCAACAGAGTTCTCAATATGATACGACCCTTATTACATTTGATTAAATCAATATTTGGCTCATCCAAAAGCCAACCACAGGAAATCACTGTGAAGCCTGTTGAACCCACCTCACAAGAAATGCAATTTGCACTCAGTCGGCTCAATGAATTAGTAAATTTTGTAATATTTGGTGAAATTGGCGGTGTTGAACCCCAGAAAAATAACCGAGCAAAGAGTTGGTGGGGTGGAAATTTTCTTGCCACTGAAGGGGAGGGCATACCCATCTGCAAACAATCAGGGCGATCTATGCACCCTATTCTACAAATCCGTGTTGATGAGCTACCAGAAGTTCCGTCTGCATTCAAAGGTTTTGTTCTCATCAATATCTGGATGGATTTACAAGGTTCAGAACTCTGGAGAGGCACGAACGGAAATGGTTTCCTTGTGCGAACATATACCGACATAGAAAACCTCGTCCCCCTTGGGTTCGGATATCGAGAAAGTTCTGCGCTGCCAACCTTTCCAGTTCTTTGGCAAAAAACAACCGTTGAACAACCGAGTTGGGAAGATATGGCGGATGAAGTGCCAACAAATGTAGCGCGGGCTTCGGCTGATGACTGGTTTTTCAAAAGCCAATATTCATCTGAACAATATCATGATTTTCGTTCAAAATATCCTATCAAAGTGGGGGGGTGGCCCGCTTGGATTCAAGGTTCCGACTGGCCGAAAAATGCAAAATACGCCTTTCAAGTCGATTCTACTTTCAAAGGGAAGTTAGGATTAGGTGACAACGGTTCCTTTTACATTTTCAAGACCCCTGATAATTGGGAAATTAGGTCGGATTGCTACTGATAAAACATATAGATTATACTGTCTCTTATATTATAAATTAGTAGACGCCATAATTTATATGCATAAAAGTGTCTATTAAATCAATATTTCATCATTAGTATACAGTGTTGTCTGCCAATCGATTTAGGAGACACTTTTATAAATAGCCGTCTTTTTGGGTATGCCGAGTTTCAACAAGCCGACAATCTCTAGATATTCAAATAAAAATTAAGACCTCTATGTTATATTTGGTCCTTTCCAAACAAATTATCCAAACTTGAATTAGTTTAAATCTGCTGACGTGTCTCTCTGGTTCTTGGGTAAATTCAGCAGGGTGATGAATATACCAATCAGCACAAAAGGCACTACAAATAAGGCAACGGCATTCCAACTTAGATTGGCAATAACCACGCCCGCTATTAAAGATGCAAAGGTTGATGATAACGCGATAAAAGTGTCATTAATGCCTTGTAGTTTACCACGCTCAGCCACACTTAATGATTGTTGTAAAAGGTGAGAGCCGCCTGTAAATCCAAAATTCCAGCCCACGCCTAATAGAAATAACGATATATAAAAATTGAACAATTCTATCCCAAGTAGAGCAAATCCTGAGGCGGTTAACAATAAAAATAATCCTACCAATATTATTTTTATATTGCCAAATTTTTGTATTAACCAACCTGTAAAAAAACCAGGGGCGAACATGGCAATTAAATGCCAACTTATCACGCTGCCTGCCTGATCTTGGTTATGTCCGTGACCGATCATGGCTAGCGGTGTTGGCACCATCATAAATGTCATAATGGCAGCCGATATAGCGGCAGATATAATGGCTAAGCGTACTGGATTGCGACTTAAAACTGCTTTAATGCTTATGGTTTGGGGTGTTTTTTGATCTTTGTCTAACGTCGCAATGTTTGGAGTTGGTGTTTTTAACTTTGCACCTATTTTTATACCAATTAGCGGTAAACAACCCAGTAAACCTAAAACCGCTACGGCTAAATATGCCCCTGCTAATGGAGTTGTGCTGATTGAATCTTTAGTGGCTGAGAAAATCTCAGATGCAATTAATGTTGCGATGAGGCCAGATGCAAGGGTGAGGGACATTGCAGAAGCTTTGAATTTTTCCTCGACCGCTTCGGCAGTTGCAAAACGCATATAACCCAGACAGGCTATTCCTGCACCCAAAAAGAAATGCCCCACAATTAGCCATATAAAACTTATGCTTGTTAAGGCATATAAACCCAATAAACCACCAATTATGATAAAACCACCACCAACTAGAAACCCACTACGCCGACCATATTTTGCCATAAACAATGATATTGGCCCCGTAACCAAAACCCCTGCAAATATTTGTAGAGACAGCGTTAAAGTGGCCAAGCTTTCAGTTGGTGCTAAGGATATGCCAGCCAAGCCACCCAATAAAATCAGCATGGGCATTGGCGCTCCCATAATGACGCCGCTGGTAAGAAGTAATGAAAAGTTTCGATTAAACATAAAAGCCTTTAAAATTTTATAGATGAGGTTTTGCTGATTTGACATTTTAATTATAGCTGATAACTTTATGTCCATATTGACAATTTAACATCAAATTTGGACATAATGCATGCAATCGACAACGCGACAAATTGACCTTTATATTTATGATGGTGTAAATATTTTAGACGTTTCGGGTATATCTGAGGCATTTTATGCTGCATCCACACATGATAAAACTACTTATAACTTACGTTATATGTCCAAAGATGGTTCGCCTATTCGGGCAGCTTGTGGCCTTAAATTATGTGCTGATATTGGTTTGGATGACATAAACTTGGGTGGTATAAACAATGGCCAGGACTTAGTTTTGCTTGGTGGAGCAGGCATGAACGGGCAAATGCATTATACGCCGCTCCTAGAAGTTATAAAGAATTGGCAGATTAGTGGCCAAGATAAGCGACTCATATCCGTCTGTTCGGGGGCACTTATATTGGCTGCATCGGGTGTTTTAGATGGTCATATAGCCACGACACATTGGTCGCGTGCTGATGAGGCAGCGCAATTATACCCGAATGTTAAATGGCAAACAGACAGCATTTACACAATTGAAGGGCATTTATTCACATCAGCAGGTGTCACAGCAGGTATAGATTTGGCACTTGCAATCATTGCGAAAGATTGTGGCACATCAGTTGCTCTGCTTGTTGCTCGTGAGTTGGTAGTATCTTTACGTAGATCGGGTGGTCAAACTCAATATTCCGATATTTTAAAGGCACAATATTCAACGCAAAATTCATTAGAGGCGTTGCTTGAATTGATAGTTGCACAGCCAGATAAAGATTGGACACTAGATTGTATGGCGGAAATTGCAGGAATGACAAGCCGCACATTAAGTCGTAAATTTAGGCAGCAACTAGATTGCTCGCCCGTGTTGTATGTTGAAAAAATTAGGGTAAGCCACGCGTCGAATTTATTAAGCTTTGGTCGTAATATGAATAAAGTGGCAAAACAAAGTGGTTTTGGCAATTTACAACGTATGCAACGCAGCTTCGAGCGCCAAATCGGTATCTCACCGACTGCTTATTGTAAAAAATTTAGCGAGGCAAACCAGTAGAAGAGTACCAAAATGTGCGGGCATATTTTTATTGTTTAAGGTTAGAATTCTTAATAAAACCCTTAGAAACAAATTTGAAAGTTGGTATCCTGGAATGAAAACGGTTGACAATAATCCCCATAAACAAAAAATTGCGGCTTAATTGCTCTACAGCTTTTGGTACTCTCCTATATGAATACTTAAGACAGCGCCAAATCTTTTTACGAATAAGAATCTTTCTAATACCCAACCGCTGGAATGAAGGTTCCGTGCAGACCAAGTGGAAGAGCTAAGTCCATTTCTGCTTTCATTATCGGGCCATCCGAGAGGTGCGATCCGTCATAGACGGATAAGTTGGTCGTACCTTTCTGCCAATCAAGCGCCGTTCCAATTATCCAAAACTCGTTTTCAATTCTCGGTTTTGGAACAATCAAATGCTCTTCAAGGATTTCTGTTTCGCCGACATCAAAGGAGGACGCGTTTCCGGTATTCCTATCAACCAATACCAGCCGATTAAACCCAAAGACACTTGCTCCACCGGGTTGGGCCAACATGAGTGCGTGTCGATGGCTTGAAAGGTTTTCACGGGCATCGGTTTGGATGAATTCCACTTGTCCAAATTCAGGAGCCTTGTCCAAACGAACAGTTTTAGATTTCAAGTTTATTCTGGCCTGCACATAACGCGACGCGGCGGATGCACCACCATCCCAACTGCCATCCATTGCCGCAAATGCGTCTTTTGTCATGAAGCTTGGGTCATCATGCAACGCAAAATCAAACCCTATTTCCGATGTTCCAATATCGTAAGCGTTGCCAAAATGAAAAACCCAAAAAGGTTCGATATCGATCAGGGTAACATTTGTTAAGTCAGCTTTATCAATGATCAGCACCTTCGTCGGTTCGGCTGCTCGCCATTTAAACAGGTCAACGAATGCGTCACCTGCAGGATTTGATGCGGTGTAAGGTGGTGCAATGATCACTATCTTGGTAGCGGTAATCATAAAGTCGTGGACCATCGGCGTTGCAGTTTGCGGCAGGACATGGGTTTTCAAAAGCTGCCCATCAACAGAGATGTGATAGAGAATCAAAGCGGCTGGATTGACGGAGTAACCGAGGTTCCACAAGGACCCGTCCTGATCCACGCGCGGGTGCGCACCAAACGGCAAGCCCTGCGTGTCGGATAACCAACTTTTGCGTCCTTCTGTTTCTAATGTTTCTGGGTTGATGATATGGGGTGATCCGCCTTCCCACAAGGCCAACAATTCGCCTGCGTGCTTTATGAGACTGATGTTTCCTGTATTTTGGCCATCTGCAGAACCACCAGAGGTCAAATCATGGCCATGTGTACCAAATCCTGAAAATTTGATGTGGCCTGCGTTTGTTTCTGCAACGTTCCGAGCCGTTTCGACCAAGCGACCATAGTGGGTGATTTTATTGTCGGAAAAGGTAAATCGTTGTACCATCCCCGGTGCATCAAACCAATGCGCAAAGCGGTCGGGGCCAAGGTTATGTTGCGCTGGACCGTTACGGAAAAGATGACCGCGCAGATCAGATGGCACATACCCTGAAACGATACGAAGATTTGCATGCAGTTCTGTTTCCCGAGTTCCCAGATATCCGAGTAACCAAGGCTTTTTTTCAAGAGACCTTAAAAAAGATGCTTGGTCACCAAGAGGGGTTTTCGCTTGAAGGTATGTTGGCAAGGCAGATGCTGTCATTAGGCCTATTAACATTTTGGTAAACGTACGACGATCCATTTCACCCCCCATTCAAAGTTATGTTGAGGTCTTGTGGCTCGCCATCAAACTCAAATTTAAAATCATCAAACTTAGGGGCCGAAAATCCAATTTTTGGGTTGCCAGAAAACCCAAAAGGTTCGTTGGGAGCACCGAAGAGGTTTGTATCCAACTCTTCATTCTCATTTAGGTCATGGTAAAGTGCTATACCATACGTGCCAGGATTGAGGTTTTCGACGGTTATTACACTGGTTCCTTGTATTGCAGGGCCAATTGACCCAGTAACCATTTCACCAGCATCGAATGATTTCTGACTATCATAAACGGCGGCCCGCAACGTTCCAGTATTAGAAGATGTTTCGATGCGAAGAGTGAGGGTATCGGCAAATACCATGCCACCAAAACCAGACGCAAGGATCATAGCCACCGGAAGACATTTTAGTTTTTTCATGTTTTTCATATTTTTCACCAAGTTTAAGTTGAAACTGAAACAAACTTGACCTAGAATTTTGGAAACATCAATGTTGCACCTCTTGAAAATTCGCCAACTACAAGATATTATTCGTGAGAGCTCTGTAAACGGAACTCACGAAGCGTGAAATTTGAAGGTAATAAGAGCGTGGTATCAGAAATTATTCGTTTAACTACTAGGGCTACTGTCAATTCACTGAGGGGTTATACTTTCTGGGTAGTCATTTCTGGAGTAACAGTTGTTTGTTTTTTGAGCGGTCCGTTTGGAACATTTGAAGCACTTCCAAACGGATTTCGTTTGATTTATTGGGCTTTGATCGTGTTTACGACTGGCCTTGTATCTCTTTGGACCCACGCCCTGATCCGAACTCAACAGTGGACTGCCCTATCCAGAATTGCGTTTGTAAGCGCTCTTTTTGGCCTGATCGTTGTGGGCTTGGTTATCTTGCTCAGCCTTTCGCTTTTACCCCCAATCCAAAAATATCCGGGGCACATCAAATTATTCGCCTACAGCTTTCCCAGTGCGACAATCATATTTATGTTCTCAGTTCTTTTCAGTCGTTCTGACACAGAACTCGCAGACATGCTGGAGAACGTTCGACCTGACCTTTTTAATCGACTGGAAAAGCACCCAGAAGCACGCAAGATTTTGTCGCTTTCCGCACAGGATCACTATGTTGAGGTTACAACTGAAATGGGAGCAGAGCTGTGCCTAATCCGATTGAATGATGCGATTGCCGAGGCTGCACCAGAAGAGGGGTTCCAAATTCACAGGTCCCATTGGGTGGCAAAATCAGCGGTCGAAAAATTGGAAACCAATGGCTCAAGTGGACAAGTGCTCTTGGTGGACGGTAGAATTCTGAATGTCAGCCAATCCCGCCTTATCGAATTCAAGGCGTTTCTAGGGTAAATTCCCATTTATTTCTGAGTGAGCGTTATTGTCTAGTGTGTTAAGATTTGGAGCTTATAGTCAATAAGGTCAAAACGACCATTCAACAGAATTACCAATAGTGTTATAAAAACATAGTTTGTTATATGTTTTAGTGCCAATGATAATCCGACTCTTATATATCACTAATAACTCTACTATTGATTTTAAGTATCTTATATGATACCTTCAATATTAATGATAGAAATTGAAATTTATGAAACCAACGCTGGAAAGCGTCCATTTGAAAAGTGGCTTGAGAGTATAGACCGTCAGGCACAAAAAAGAGTTTTGATTGCCCTTGGTAAACTTGCGGATGGAAATACTGGCTCTTTAAAATCAGTAGGTAATGGTGTTCATGAAATTAAAATTACTTTCGGCCCAGCATATAGAATTTATTTGGGTAAAAAAGGCAAGAGGATTGTCCTTTTGCTGTGTGGTGGGACAAAAAAGCGCCAAAACAATGATATTATAAAAGCTAAAGAATTATGGCAAGAATATCAAAAAGAAAACTTACATTAAAGGAGATGGGTTATGCCAACAGTATCATTTAAAGACAGCCTTAAAGCTATTGCAGATCGCAATCCCGATTTTGCTAATAATATTCTTGAGGATGCCGTGAACGCCATGCTTACAGGTGATATTAATGAAGGTCGTATTCATTTACGTGATTATGTTAATGCTACAATAGGTTTTTCAGAGTTAGCTAAACGAACAGGCAGGATTGATAAAAACCTTATGCGTTCATTAAGTGAGAAGGGTAATCCAACAGCCTCAAATTTATTTGAAATCATACAAGCTTGTGTTGCGTTTGAAGAAATTACATTATCCGCGCATGTAATATCAAAAGTAAAACCAGATTTAGTAGTTCGTTAGCAAAGAGGTAAGGGGCGAGTTGGGTACTACGCCTGTTAGATGGTTGTTTTTGTTAACGTAGCAACTGTCTTAAATATGTCCTATTTTATATGTCGTTTTATCCCTAACCATGGCGTTGAGAATTGTAAGTAATTTTCTTGCGCAGGCTGTTATTGCAACTTTTACCGGCTTACCTGATTTTTGCAAACGATCACGAAATTCCTTAAATTTTGGATCATGACGAGATGCAATGAATGCAGCCAGGTAAAGAGTTCTCCTGACGTTTGAGCGCCCACCCCAAATTTTTCTTTTGCCTTTAAAAAGCCCACTATCACAAGCGTGTGGTGCTAATCCTGCAAGTGCAGCAATTTTCCGTCTATCCAATTTTCCCAATTCAGGCAAGGACGAAACTAATGTAGAGCTCAGAACCGGCCCTACACCAGGAATACTCTGAAGACGTTCACAATCATCCTTTAGTTTATCATTGGTGGTGATATGTGAGTTAATTTCTTTTTCTATTTTTTTCAGATGACTATTTAACACGACCAAAAGACTGTTGATTTGCCGTTTAATCCAACCGTCTCTAGCCTGTGCACGTCGATTACGTTCTCGTCCTATACAATTAACCAAATCATCACGTCGAGATACTAAATCCGTGAGACGATCACGTGCTTTTTCTTTTAATCTTGATGGTTTAAGCTCGAGAGCTTTCCCCATTCGCGCTAGCATTCGGGCATCAACTTTATCCGTTTTCGCTAATAATCCCGTTGCACGTGCAAAATTTCGTGCCTGGCGCGGGTTTACACGTGAAAAGTCTGTGCTAAATGTATCAAGAATATCCATCAAGGGACGTTCATATCCTCCTGATGCTTCGAAAACAACAACATGGCCTTTTGTTTCTTTGACAAAACAACGTAGTTTTGCGGATGTAGTGTCAATTCTTCTATGCTCCCCAGTTTCTGGAAAAAATATATCAATCCAATTTTTGGCTATGTCGACGCCAATATATTTTTGTGCCATAATAAGTATCCTATCCTTGATCTGCGGGGTCAGATGTAGTGAGCTGCCCCTTGCAACTGTTCAGGTTTAAAAGCATTGGCAGGCGACTCCCATGCTACGCTACGGTGTTACTCACCAAGGATTTATCGGGATGTCGCCTGCTATGAACAGTATTAGCATATTTTTAAGAGACAAGGATTTAGCACTCAACCTGAATTGCACCTATTATTGATAATAAAATTCTATTACTTTAAATTGTAAAGCACCCTGCTCTTTTTCTTCTTTGAACATGTTTCTGTACACGAAACAGTACTTCCATCGGGGCACTTTCGTATTATAACACCAGTACATATATTATTGTTAATTCCAGATGAAGATGACTTAGCAGGAGGTTTAGCTTTGTGTTTACGCTTTAAATCATAATCTTGGCATTTTTTATTACAGCCAACAGTTTTAAAATCCCCCACTTTGATTGTTCCAGATTTTTTCTCCGCCATTGCTACTCCTGTAATGAGTGGTAAGGCAATAGCCATTGTAAAAATTATTTTGTTGATATTAATCATTTTTAAGATCCTAAAATTGAAGTGTTAAAGCATTCATTATTGAATATTTCTCATTATTGGCAGTTTGCGTCAGGAGCTTCATTTCTATGACCCCGCTTGAGGAATGTGCAGCCCGGTTTGGGGGACTTAGGATTACTCATTTCCATGTCTGAGTTGTCTAGTATTTCTTTTTCATACTTTGGACCAATAGGTGGTTCAGGAGTTTCAGTAGTTTCACAAGCAGTTAATACAAGCATTCCAGCTATTGCTAATATATATAATTTGATTTTCATAGTTTTATCCATTTAATATAGAAAGTAATTACCACTCTCTTTTAAGTCACAAAACAAAACTACTTTATTTCACCTGAAATGTCCTGAAATCGGGCCTGAAATCTTATTAAAAAACCGACTTTTCTGCTGAAATTCATATGAAATCAGCCTGAAATTGGGTGTTCCTACATAAAAGGACACTTCTTAATGTAGCGATTCATCCTTAGCCCTTATTTTTAAGGGTTTCAGCGATTTTAGTTCGCCCGTTTTGAATTTTATACCACCATTTGGCTAAAATCTTTTGTAAGCGATAATCCGATTGAATCTGATAATTTTCCTTCGGAGAAGTCATAAACCCCATGATTAAAAACGGTCGTTTTTGAGAAGAAGAGAATGATGAAAATCATTTCTATGTGGAATATAGTTATTCTATTCTCAAAAATCATTCTTGATATATACTCTCGAATAAAGCAT